>NZ_JBHTMU010000012.1:0-102996 GCF_042679605.1 Litorisediminicola beolgyonensis | reverse complement strand
ATGCTGTCGCCCCTCGAGTTCGAGCGGCAGCAGAAACTGAGGCACGAGGGCGTCTAAGAGACGCGGGGCTATTCAGTAGGTCGCCTGGCTGATCCCCGCCTTGCGGCAGATCTCGGCGATGGGCGTGCCTTCCTCGCCTTGCTTCAGGATGAAAGCCTGTCTCGCGCTTCAGTGAACTTCGATGCCTTCATGCGATTCCGCTCCTCTCCCAGCCGGGGAAATCTAGCGGAAAACTCCAGCTTCAATCGATCCAATTCTCAGGGGGCAGAGCATCAGCGGCAGCAGCCGGGTCGCGAATGCGCGACATGGTTTCAACGCCGCGTGTCGTCTCTGCGAGGCGTCGTTCCCGCATCTGACGGGTAGACGACTGGACGAGGACATCTTCTTGGACGGCACATATCGCCAGCCCAATTTCGAAAACTCGAAAATTGCAGGGCGTGAGAACGTGCAGTCTTAACCCGTCTCCGCCCTCAAGGTGGAAGCTGAGACGTAGTCGGTTGCTGCCAATCTTTGGGACAAACCGATCTCTTCTGACACTTGGCGCAACGGCAGACCTTGTGCGTCGCGAGCGATGACGTTCGGCGGTGGTTGCGAGGGCCGCCGGTCGCTGCGGCACTCCTCTTTCTTTTACCATCCGCGAGCCACAACGCTTTCACCCGTGAGGTCGCGGTCAGCGACGCGTGGCTCACTGCTTCCTCAAGCTCCTGGCCCTGCCAGCTCCGGGTGCAGGTAGGCATCCGGATATGGCATCGGAGAGATCGGGCCGAGAGGGACGACGCCGTTCCAAGACCGGCCGAAATATCCCTGCCGACAATGGATCAGCGAACCGGACTTTGCCACGCCGGGCAGCGCGTAGACACCGCAGATCCAGCGCCAGAGATGTGGATAGTCGAGTATGCGCGCACCGTTGAGCTTCATCCGCAGATAATAAACCGGGTCGTGCCGATAGAGTGTCGGAAAGAGCCGGAGGTCGGCCTCGGTAAAGCTGTCGCCGGTCAGGAACGGGCGACCATCGGACAGCAGCGCTTCGAGACAGGCCAGCGTTTCGAAATAGGCATCGAAGGCGGCAGCATAGACCTCCTGGTCGGACGAGAACCCCGCCTTGTAGGCGCCGTTGTTGATCGCGGTGTATATGCGCTCGTTCAGCGCGTCGATCTCGTCCCTCAGCGTCGGATCGTCGGGATAGAGCCGGACGCGATCGGTCGCGGCGCCGAGGGCTCCGGCATGGGCATCGAGCATCCGGAGGATCTCGGCGCTTTCGTTGTTGACGATCCGCCCCGCGCGCCTGTCGTAGAGGATCGGCAGCGATTGTTCCTCCGAGCCTTCGCGCCGATATATCTCCTTCGCCAGCCTGAGCCCCAAACCCGTGCCGGTGTCCAGTGTGCATTCGGGAAGCGGCGCGCCGGTGAGCGAGGCTCTGCGGTCGGGCGAGAACTCCCACAGGTTCTGACCTGCTGGGTCGTCGTCGCCCGTGCGGTTGGGGAAGGCCACGTCCATCGTGATGCTGTCCCGCAACCCCAGGAGGCTCCTCGCCAATGTCACGCGGTGACACCACGGGCAGTTGAGCGCCACGAAAAGGTGATAGCGCCCCGGCTCGGGCGGGAAATCCGCGTCGCCGATAGCGTGGCGGAAGCCGCTGACGCCGCGCACGAATTCACCTCGTGCGCGGCGCTCCCCCGCCTTGGTCTGGTCTTCCTGAACGGAGGTGTCTTCCGTCATGACGTCGTCAGCCCCTCAGCCGGTGATGCAGGATGAGCGGCACGGCCAACTCTTCCTCGTCGGTCAGATGGCGCTTCAGAAACGCCTCGATCGTTGCGCTGGCGGCATGGACCTGTCCGGCCTCGTCATAGGCCTGCGCCTCGTCCAGCGTGGTCAGCTTTATCAACCGGTTCGCCGACCGGGTGAACCCGTCCAGCACCGCATCCAGATCGGAATGGTCTTTTTCGAGCAACTCGAGGCCCGCATCGAACCGGGGATCGGCCTCGGAGAGTTCCGGGAAATAGGCGTGATCTTCCCAGCTATGGTGGCCGTGCAGGTTTCCGACGAGGCTGCCGCCGTAGGAGGAGAGCCGCCCGGCATAGTCGTCGAGCGCCATGCCGCGGTCGAGGATCACCTCGGTGTCGCGCCGGATCTGTTCGGCAACGCGCCGGCACATCTGGTGCGCGCCAAGCCATTGACGGGTCTTTTCCTTGAAGCCGGGATGCGCCTCCCAGCTGTCGCGGGGATAGGTCTCGAGGAGAAAGCGCATCTCTTCGGGCATGGCGTCCTGGCGGATGGTGTAGCTGGTATCGAGCATCTGTCTCTCCTTTCTAGCGCTTCAAGTGGGGCGGCAAAGCGCCGCCCACCAGTGCGCCGGGCACGAGGGCGGCTATGCGAGGCTTGCAATTCAGAGGCCGCTCCTGCGTTTCGTTCGGAGAATGCCGCGACGCGTGAAGCCGGACCGGTCGTCCTGCCGACAGACGCCGACCAGCGCCAGCAGCGGTCCGGTGCCGAAGCCGAAAGCCAATCTTTACCCGACGCTGTCGCGGCTTGTCCCCTCGTCTCACACTACCGATGCAACGCGACTGCAAGTCGTGGGGCACCTCACTCATGCCACACTTGTCCCCCAAAGTTCGCAGGCACGTTAGCCCGTTACCAGCGAACTGAACCAAATCGTGGTGCATCAAGTGTGAGACACGGGAGAAATCTCTCGGCGCTTCGGAACCGCGGGGCCGCATGGTTGTTCGTTGGACAGAGTACGTTTTCAACGCCGAGATTGGGCACACCCACATGACTGGAACTTGTAGCGTTATGATTGTCGAGGACGAGGCAATCGTGCTCATGGACACTGTCATGCTGGTCGAAGATCTGGGCTTCGACATTCACTCCGAATGCTCGACCATTTCCGAAGCGCTCGGCGCGCTTGAAAGCAGCCTGCCCGATGTCGCGCTTCTGGACATAAACATCCGGACCGAGCTGATCTGGCCGGTCGCGCGCAAGCTGAAGAACCAGGGCAGCAAGATTATCTTCACCAGCGCCAATTCCCGGCACGCGGAGCTGCAAACCGAGTTCGCGGAGTGCCAGTTCGTCGAAAAACCGGTGTCGTCCCGCGACCTCCGCGAAGCTCTCCTCGAAGCGACCGCTGCGGATCGGCCGTCAGTGAACGACGCCGTTGTCCTCGAAAGTTAGCGTGCGGCGGTAACCGTCCGAGGTGCACTCGCCGGTCGCGCTGCCCCCCAGTTGACGTGCCGCAGCAGAGATCAGTCCGGTTCCGAACCCCACGCTCGGATCGCTGGCAGGCTTTTCCATCTGGCCGGTCTCGATCCAGGTGAGCTTGATCATGTTGTCTTCGGTCTGCCACGCGATCTCGATCTGCCCGCTTGGCACCGAGAGCGCGCCGTACTTGGTCGCGTTCGTGGCCCATTCGTGAAGAACGAGCGCCAGCGACGTGATCTGCGAGTTGCTGAGGGCCAGCGGTGTGCCGGTCTTCTCGATCGTCTGGGTTGAGAGGTTCGGTGCGACGACGGTGTCGATCAACTCGCTCAGGAAGACCGCCCGGTCGATGTCGTGAGGCTGGCCGAGCGTGAGGGCGTGAGACTTTCCGAGCGCGTGGATGCGGTTGCGCAGGCTGTTGGCCAGCTCCTGCGAGTCGTCCGACTCCCGTCCCGCGATCGACACCATCGCGGAGACCACGGAGAACAGGTTCTTCACGCGATGGTTCATCTCCCGGATCATCAATTCGCGCTGGTCGAGCAGCTCTCGATCTTTCGAGATGTCGAACGTGACGCCGATGAACTTCCGGACCCATGGACCTCGATCTGCTTGCCGAGGCCGTGGAGCCACCTGAACTTTCCATCGCCAAGCGGAACGCGGAAGGTTTCGTTGAACTCGCGATCGCCCTCGATGGCCATCCTGAGCGCACGGTTCACGCGATCCCGGTCTTCCGACGGCAGCGACGCGAGGATCGGTTCCATCGCGCCCGCCGGATCATCGTCGGAGATGTTCAGAAGCGCGCGTTCGGTCGCATCGAGAACCGTCTTGTCGGTGGCAGGCTCGTATTCCCAGATACCGATCTTCGCCACTTCGAGCACAAGTCTCAGGCGCTCGCGCTCTTCCCTCAGGTTGCGCTGCAGCGAAAGCGCTTCGGTCACGTCGGTGAAGACGAGGGTCGCGCCGTCGATGTCGCCATCCATGAGCCGGTAGGGAATGCTCCGCAGAATGTACTCCGCCTCAAGCTCCGTGGAATGCAGGCTGGTCTCGGTCTGCTCGCCATCGATCGCGGCGCGGCGCGCATCCTCGATCATGTGCCGGGCACTGAGCTTCGTCGGGATCTTGTCCAGCGGACGGCCGATGAAGCTCTTGTCGATGGGGAAAATCTCGAGAGCGGCGTCGGTGAAACTGCGAAGGTTCAGATCCGCGTCCACAACGAGGACGGCAAGCTGGGTGCTGTCGAAGAAGTTCTTGAGATCCGCGTTGGCGACCGTCAGCTGATCGAGCTTGTTCTTGAGCTCGTCATTGACCGTCGTCAGCTCCTCGTTCGTCGACTGAAGCTCTTCGTTCATCGACATCATTTCTTCGTTCGAGCTTTTGAGCTCCTCGTTGGCCGTCTCAAGCTCTTCGACCGTGGACCGCAGGCTGTGCCGTGTGTTCCGAAGCTCGTCCTCGAGGAACTGGATCTGGTTGTCGTCGGACTGGAACTCGTCGAAATCGTCGTTGTCCGTGGCCTCGAGCGGCTTCGTCTCCACGATCACGATCAGGAACGCATAGTCCTGCACCGGCTCGCAGATGACCTTCACGCCCAGCGTACCGAAGTCGGTCCGCACCTCGACGTCGAGCGCGCCGGCCCGGCGTCCCGATTCCGAGACCTGCCGTATCAGTGGCCCGATCTTTTCGCGAAGGCCCGGCTTGGCGAGCGTCGGAACGTGCACGTTGCGCTCCAGCCGTTCCGGGAACTCGAGATAGCGACCGGCGGAACCCCAGCGATCGAGAAGCATGCCCTCGCGATCGACCAGCAGGCTGACCGGCGCGTATTTCTGCGCGACGATCTCCATCGCGCTGACATCCACGCGGCTCGTGCGTTCCGGCTCGGACCGGGTCTTCTCCAGACGCCTCAGCGCCTGCGTCGTCCGGTTGTCCGCCGTGAGCTTGAGCGAGTAGTTGCTCTTTACGTTCCGCCGCCGGAACAGACGCGCGCTCTGCTCGACGACCTCGAACAGGTCCTCGTAGCGACCGATGGCCTCGGACGGGCCAAGAAGCAGGCGCCCGTCTTTTCTCAGGGCGAAGTGGAAGAACGGGATGACGATCTTCTGCAGGCTCTCTTCGAAGTAGATCAGGAGATTGCGGCAGGAAATCAGGTCGATCTTGGAGTACGGAGGATCGCGCACCAGGTTGTGCACGCTGAACCTCACCATGTCCTGGATGCGCGGCGCGATCGAGATCCGGTCATGTCCGACCAGCAGGAAATCGTCGTGAAACTCCTTCGGGATATCCCCCAGCGAGGCCAGCGGGTAACTGGCCTGCCGCGCCAGTTCGAGCATCTTGTCGTCGATATCGGTCGCGAAGATCTGCACATAGGGCCGCTTGCCGTGCTTGCGGACCGCGGCCGCGAACAGCATCGCGATCGAATAGGCCTCATCGCCGCTGGAACAGCCGGGCACCCAGACCCGCAATTCCTCGCCGTCGCGGCTTTCGGCGACGAGCGGATCGATGACCAGCCGGTTCAGGGTGTCGAAATGCTTGGGGTCGCGGAAGAAGCGCGTCACGTTGATCAGGAGATCGCGGAAGAGCGCGTTGCACTCCTCCGGCCCGTGGCGCAGCCGGTCGATATATTGCGCGCTGTCCTCGATGCCGAGCACCTGCATGCGCCGCGCGATCCGGCGATTGAGCGTGCTGCGCTTGTATTGCGAGAAATCATGGCCGACGGCTTCGCGAAGCACGGTGCACAGCTCGTCGACGCTGTCGGCGACATGGCCCGCATCTTCCGCCTCGTCGCCGGTCAGGCTGCCGCGTTCGAAGAAGGATTTCAGATAGCCCAGGATCTCCCGCGGCTCGGATATGATGTCGACAAGCCCCGTGCTGATCGCCGAGGAAGGCATGCCGTCATAGGCGGCGCTTTCGGGGCGTTCGACCACGCAAAGCCCGCCATGTTTCTTGATCGCCCGGAGACCCCGGCTGCCATCGGCGCCGGTGCCCGAGAGGATCACGCAGGCCGCGAGATTCTTCTGGTCGAGCGCGAGGCTCTCGAAGAAATCGTCGATCGGGCGCCGCATGCCGCGCGGGTCCTTGAAATCCGTCAGGCTGAGGATTCCGTCCTTCACCGCAAGGCCATAGCCCGGCGGGATCACGTAGACATGGTTGGGCTTGAGACGCTCGTTCCCTTCCGCCTGGCGGACCGGCATCGACGTGTAGCGGTCGATGAGTTCTGCCATGAGCGACTCGTGCGTGGGATCGAGATGCTGGACGACGACAAAAGCCATGTCCGGCAGGCGCTTGTGGCCGCTGAACATTTCCTTGAGGGCTTCAAGCCCACCAGCCGACGCACCCACTCCGACGACCGGAAAGATGTCGTCGCCGTTCTCAGTCTTCTCCATCGACCCCATCGAGTTTTGCCTGCGCAACGATCGAGTGAGACGATGCCAGAGATTCGTAGCTGCCCGCCAGCAACATCGCACTTTCGCTGAGAACGTCCTTCAAAATCCGGAGATCTTCAAGAAGCGCCGCGTCGTAAAGCTCGGTGTCGTGCTGGCTGTTCCCGGTGACGGAAAACTGCGAGCCGAGAACCATCGCGACGGCGCCCTGCCGATACAGCTTGCTCATGTAGACGAGATTGAGAAACAGCTTCCCGTTGCGCCGGATATTGGGGATCAGGAAGCGTCCATGCGTCTGCGAGGCGTCATGGAGAAACGTCCGCATCCGCTCACGCACCGGCCCCGCGCCGCCCGAGGGCTGCAGGAAGCGGCAATTGCGCCCCAACACCTCGTCCTGCCGGTATCCGCTCAGATCGCAGAACCGCTCGTTCACCGCGATCAGCGGGCAATCGTGTTGGGTGAAATCTGCAAGCGAGAGGGACACTCTGCTGTTCTGGAGCACGTCCCGGAGGCCGGCTGGAATCGGAGGGTCGTCACAGCTCGCGCTCATGCCGCGATCTTGTGCAGTTTCGCGTCCATGGCAAGGGCGGATCGTAGTGACGATGGCCAAAGGCTCACGCGCGGCGCTTGGGCGTCGTCCGCAATGACGAGCGGGCCAGGCGTTTGACAGGTAGTGCAACGGCGTCGCCATCGCTCGATCAGGTGATGAGCCCCGCGGAGCGTGCAGAAGACGTCTTCTGGTTCAGCGGGACCTTCAGTCCGTCGCGCGGACAGAGCCCCTCGACCCCGCTTACAGGAAGACGCGCTCGATGACCCACCAGAGACCAACGAGGCCGATGGCGGCGGAGGCCGGGATCGCGACATAGGCGCGATAGGCGTTCAGCACGTCGCGCCGCGCGACCGAGATCAGGCACAGGAGCGACAGGCCGGCGAGCGGCAGGAGGAACACCGGCGCGGGCGCGCCCATGGCCGCGGCGAAGCCCGTGCCACCGAGAAGGAGCGCGAGCGCGGTGAAGCTCAGCGTCAGGACGCCATAGGTCGCGTAGCCGGTGCGCTCGGAGATCTCGAGCGCGTCGACGCCTAGCGCGACATAGACCAGCGCGAAGGCCGCAGCGATCACCGAGAGCTGCCCGATCTCGACCCCGATATTGAAGCCCAGAAGCGCCGGGATGAATTGCCCGGACGGCAGGCCGAACTCGCCCAGCACCGCGGCGAAGCCGAGCCCGTGGAGAAGGCCGAAGAGGAACACCACCACGGGCCGCCAGCGGCTCAGTCCATCCGAGACGATGTTCTCGACCGCGACGAAGACGATCGACGCGGCGATTAGAGGCTCGACGATGGCGCCGGGGATGCTCACGATCCCGAGCGCGCCGAGCGCCAGCGTGACCGTATGGGCGGCGGTGAAGGCGCTGATCTGCCAGAGAAGCGGGCCGAGCCGGGTCGAGAGGAAGAAGAGCCCCAGCACGAAGAGAATGTGATCGAGCCCCATCGGCACGATGTGCTCGAAGCCCACGGGAATATAGGCCAGGAACGCGCGCCCCGCCGACATCTCGCCTCCGCCCTCGAGCGCGATGGGCTCGGAGGGAACGCCGCCTTCGAGATAGCCGGTATAGGGCTCGTCGACGCCCTGCTGGCGCAGGACCAGCATGCCCCAATTCGCGGGCCAGGTGACCACCAGTTCCGACGCCCCGGGCGGGAGCTCGGCGGTGAAGCCCAGCTGCGTGTCCCGGGGCAGCGACGGGTCGTCCACCGGTCCCGGCGCGATGCGGTCCAGCGCAAGGCCGACCGGCGTGCCGTTCGCGGTGACCGAGAGCGCGTCCGAAATCGCGGCCGCATCGGCGTCGAGCCGCGCGGCCAGATCCTCGGGCGGCAGTTTCCGGAGCGCGTCGATCTCGTCCGAGGCCTCGAGCGCGTCGGTGTCGGCGACCCCTTCGAGATCCGCACCGACGAGCAGCGCTTCGGCGTTCAACGTCACCTCGAGGCTGAGCCTGCCGCCCGTGACCTCGAGATCGGCAATGGCGGGCCGGACCTCATGCGCCTGCGCAGCGGCGCTCCAACCGAGGACAGCGAGGCAAAGAAGAACGAAACGCATCAAAAAACCTTTCCAGTGCGGGCCGGTGCGGCTGGGTGGGACAGAGCAGCCACGTCTCCCATGTCGCGCGAGTTTCACCCGAGGTCCAGAGGCGCTTGCGAAACTGCTCGAAAACCGGGCAGAAGAGATCCCATGACCCGTGCCCCTGCCCCGCCTGACATTCTCTGCATCGGAGCCGTCCTCTGGGACGTGATCGGCCGCACGCCGGGGCATATGGAGAAAGGCTCGGACCTGCCCGGGCGCATCACCCGCATCCCCGGCGGCGTCGCCTTCAACATCGCGATGACGCTGGCGCGCTTCGGAATGCGGCCCGCGCTCCTGGGCGCTTTGGGGCGCGATCCGCAGGGCACCGCGCTGATCGCGGCCTGCGAGGGGCTCGGGCTCGACACCGGCTACCTCTACGTCTCCGAGGACCTGCCCACCGACATCTACATGGCGATCGAGGCCGCGAACGGGCTCATTGCCGCGATCGCGGACGCGCATTCGCTGGAGGCGGCGGGCGCCAAGATCCTCGCTCCCCTGCGCGACGGACGGCTTGGGTCGGCGACCGCGCCCTATGCCGGGCCGGTGGCGCTTGACGGCAATCTGACCGTGAGCCTTCTCGAGGACATCGCGCAGGACCCGGCCTTCGGCGCGGCGGACCTGCGCCTGGCGCCCGCCTCGCCCGGCAAGGCCGAGCGGCTCCTGCCCTTCCTCAGGGCCGGGCGCGGGGCGCTCTATGTCAATCTCGAGGAGGCCGGGCTGCTCTGCCAGACCGTCTTCGAGAACGCACCGGCGGCGGCGCAGGCGCTGATCGCGCGCGGCGCGATGCGGGCGCTCGTCACCGATGGCGGGCGCACCTGCGCCGAGGCCGATGCCGACGGGCTGATCACCGCCGAGCCGCCCAAGGTGCTCGTGACCCGGGTGACCGGCGCGGGCGACACGTTCATGGCGGCGCATATCGCCGCCGAGGGGCGCGGCGATGATCGCAGCGCCGCACTGGCCGCCGCGCTCGATGCCGCGGCCCATTACGTCTCAGGAGACACGCCGTCATGACCGTTCAGCTTTCGCCCGCCGTGGCACATGCGCTCAAGACCCGCAAACCGGTGGTCGCGCTGGAATCGACGATCATCACCCATGGCATGCCCCGGCCCCAGAACCTCGAGACCGCGCGCGCCATCGAGGCCGAAGTCCGCAAGGGCGGCGCCGAGCCGGCCACGATCGCGGTCCTCGACGGCACGCTCTGCGTCGGTCTCGACGACGCGCAGCTCGAGGCGCTGGCCGATGCGAAGGGGGTCGCGAAACTCAGCCGCGCCGACATGGCGGTCTGCATGTCCGAGGGGCGCACCGGGGCGACCACGGTCGCGGCGACGATGATCGCCGCGCGGATCGCGGGCATCGCGGTTTTCGCCACCGGCGGCATCGGCGGCGTTCATCGCGGCGCGGAGACCAGCTTCGACGTCTCCGCCGACCTTCAGGAGTTGTCCCAGAGCCCAGTGACGGTGGTGGCCGCGGGCGCGAAAGCCATTCTCGACCTGCCGAAGACCCTGGAAGTGCTGGAGACCCTCGGCGTGCCGGTCATCGCCTATGGCCAGGATCTGCTTCCGGCCTTCTGGTCGCGCTCCTCGGGCCTGCGCGCGCCGCTCCGCATGGACAACCCCGCGGATATCGCCCGCGCGCACCGCGCCCGCGCCGTGCTTGGCCTTTCCGGTGGCCAGCTTGTCGCCAACCCGATTCCCGAAGAGGCCGAGATCCCGCGCGCCGAGCTCAGCCCGGTGATCGGCAAGGCGATGAAGGATGCCGAGGATCACGGCATCTACGGCAAGGCGCTGACGCCCTATCTCCTCCAGCGGATCTACGAGCTGACCGAGGGCCGCTCGCTCGAGGCGAACATCGCTCTGGTGCTCAACAATGCCCGCCTGGCCGCGGAAATCGCCGCAGAAATGGTCAAGCTGCCCGGCGGCGACGCAGCGGAGACCAGCCAGGCATTGTAGTTGAGACGGAGCGCGACTAGGTAAACCCTTGTAGCTGCACGAGCCATTTCGCCGACCGATGACGACGCCCTTCGAACAAGAACCCCGAAAACCGGGTTTCATCTCCCGTGTCAGGGCCAGCTTCCTGACGGGGATCGTCGTGATCGCGCCGGTCGGCCTGACGATCTGGCTCATCTGGACCGTGATCGGATGGATCGACGGCTTCGTCCTGCCGCTGGTGCCCGCGCGCTTCAACCCCGAGGAATATATCGGCATCAACCTCCGCGGCATCGGGGTGATCTTCTTCTTCGCCTTCACGATCTTCGTGGGCTGGATCGCCAAGGGCCTGATCGGCCGGTCGCTGATCCGCTGGGGCGAAACCCTCGTGCTGCGCATGCCGGTCGTGCGCTCGATCTATTCCGGCGTGAAACAGATCGCCGAGACGGTCTTCGTGCAATCCGAGCGCAGCTTCGAGAAAGCCTGCCTGATCGAATATCCGCGCAAGGGCATCTGGGCCATCGGCTTCATCTCGACCGACACCAAGGGAGAGGTCGCGCGCCGCGCGCCCAACACCTCGGGCATGACCTCGGTCTTCGTGCCGACCACGCCGAACCCGACCTCGGGCTTCTTGCTGTTCTTCCCCCGCGAGGACGTGATCGAGTTGGACATGTCGCTCGAGGATGCCGCCAAGCTCGTGATCTCGGCGGGGCTCGTCTATCCGAGCGGCGACGGCGTCAAGAAAGCCGAGGGCGAGGACAGCCCGGCGCGGCTGGCGTCCTGAGGCTGTCGAGCGCGTAGCTTTCGACAGCCTGAAGCGTCCCTGCCGCGCATAGGGCGCTCTCAGCACTCCCAGGAAATCTTTATCGCCGGGCCTTGATCGCCGCCGCTCCATGCCGATGTCTGCTCGGCCAGAGGCGCGGTGCCCGCGGCTCTTAACGGTTAACGAATGGACGTCCTTCTGATCGCCGCCGGTCTTCCGGCGCTTCTTTTCGGCGGCGAGTGGCTCGTCTCCGGTGCCGTCACCGTCGCGCAGCGGCTGCGCGTGTCGCCCCTCGTGATCGGGCTCACGCTTGTCGGCTTCGGCACATCCATGCCCGAGCTCATCACCTCGCTCCGGGCCGCGTCGCTCGGCAGTCCCGGCATCGCGCTCGGCAATGTCGTGGGCTCCAACATCGCCAATATCCTGCTGATCCTCGGGCTCGCCGCGGCCATCCGCCCGGTCGCGGTCGACCGGAGCGCGCTCAGACGCGACGGAGGCTGGGTTCTGGCCGCGGCGCTGGCCGTCGCGGCGCTGTCTCTCCTGCCGATGATCGGCCGTGGCGCTGGTCTGGCGCTGGTGCTGGCACTCGGGCTCTTCCTCTGGACCGCCCTGCGGTCTGGCAGCGTCGAGGCCGCACCGGACGAGGCCCAGGGCACCCTGCCCGGCGCGCTGATGCGCTTCGGGCTTGGCCTCGCGCTTGTTCTCTCGGGCGCGGTGATGCTGGTCGAGGGCGCCATCGGGATCGCGCGCGCCGCCGGGGTCTCGGAGACGGTGATCGGGCTCACCCTGGTCGCGGTGGGCACGTCGCTTCCGGAGCTTGTGACCTCGGTCGTGGCGGCGCGGCGCGGTCATGGCGCGGTGGCGCTGGGCAACGTGCTCGGCTCGAACGTCTTCAACGTGCTCGGCATCCTGGGCGTCACCGCGCTGGCGCTGCCCCTGCCCGTCGACGAGCAGATCGCGCGGCTCGATGTCTGGGTCATGCTCGCCGCGACGCTGGTTCTTCTTGTCTTCTGCCACTCCGGCGCACGGCTGAGCCGGCGCGAGGGATGGGCGCTTCTCCTGGGATATGTCGCGTATCTGGGCTGGCTCAGCCGAACATTCTGACCAGATCGACGGTCTGAGACACGTTCAGATCGTCGAAATGCTGATCGAGAAAAGTCTCCGCCGCGGCCCGTCCGGCCTTCTTCAGCTGCAGAATGACCGAGGGGATCGGCGTCAGCTTGGTTGCGACGGACAGCCGGTTCATCAGTTCGTCATCGGCGATCATGTGCACGAGGACGTTCTTCATCTGCCCTTCGCCGACCGCGCCGGTCGCGATCAGGCGCTGGACGAAGTTCACTGCCCGGAGATCGCGCAGGAGCGCCGAGTTGAAGCTGATCTCGTTGATTCGGTTCTGGATCTCCTGAGCCGTGATCGGCACCGCGTCGCGGTGGAGCGGGTTGATGTTCACCACCACGATATCGTCGGGCAGATCCTGCTGGTAGAGCGGGAAAAGCGCGGGGTTGGCCGAATAGCCGCCGTCCCAGAAGGCCTCGATCTCGCCGGTGTTCGGGCACGGCTCCTCGACCGCCTGGAAGAGAGTCGGCAGGCAGGCCGAGGCCATCAGCGCGCCGGTGGTGAGCTTGTCGCGGGAGAAGACGCGCACCTTTCCGTCACGCACCGACGTGGCGCAGACGAAAAGCTGCGGGCCGTCGACCGAGCAGACATGCTCGTATTCGAACCGCTCGACGATGGGTCTAAGGGGGTTGTCGTAGAGCGGTCCCCAGGCATAGGGCGAGGTCGCCCGCGCCAGGCTGTCGCCGAAGAGGAAGGCGGGAGAATAGCTGAGGCCCAGCGACACGATCCCGGGATCGGGGAGCCAGGCATTCATCCACTCGGGGAACCCGAGCGCATCGAGGCGCCCGATCTCGGACCAGAGCCAGTCGAGCTCCTCCCGTGCGCCCTCGCGGCCGTTCTTCATCCAGCCGGCCTTGTAGGCGGCCCCGTTGATCGCTCCGGCGGATGTGCCCGAGATGGCGGCGATCTCGATGCGCTCGTCATCGAGGAGACGGTCGAGCACGCCCCAGGTAAAGGCGCCATGCGCGCCGCCGCCCTGAAGGGCGATGTTGATGCGTTTGGATGTCATGAGCTGCTAGATGACCCCGGTTGCGGCTCCTCGCAAGGGGAAGCGGGCCTTGGGCGGCATGCCGCCGCGTCGCGCTGTGTCGCGAGCTCTTTCAGCGAGCAGGTCGAGCGGCCTGTGCAACGCCACCCAAGAGATCCCGCGCGATGCGCTCGAAGATCGCGGCGCCGATGGGGATCAGGTCGTCGGGAAAATCGTAGCGCGGATCGTGAAGCGGCGGGCAGGTCTCGCCCGAGCCGAGGCAGAACATCGCCGACCCGGCCTGCCAGCCGAACACGCCGAAATCCTCCGACGCCCGCATCGGAAGGCCCTGCCCGCTTACAGGAACGCCAAGCGCGTCCAGCGCCGCGCGCACCATCGCGACCGCCTCGGGCGCGTTGATCGACGCCGCGAAATCGTCCTGCACCGTCATCGAGACCGTCAGACCGTGTCGCTCGGCGACGTCTGTGATGATCGCGTCAGCCTCGGCGGCGAGCGCCGCCATGGCGTCGTCCTGCGCGGTGCGCAGGGTGACGTGCAACAGCGCCTCGCCCGGCGCGATCCCGAAGGTCGGCTCTCCGAGCCGCGCATGGGTGATCGTGGCCATGCGGAAGGCGTCCGACCGCTCGTCGCCATGTGCAAGGGCGGTCAGCGCCGGGATCAGCTCGGCCAAAGCCGGGGCGGGCGAGATGCCGGTCTCGGGCGTCGCGGCATGCGCGGTCCGGCCCGAGAGCGTGACAGCCAGCCCGCGCGAGGCGCAGTTCACCAGGCCGTCGCAGAGACCGACCTCGCCCAGCGGACGACCGGGATCGTTGTGGAGAGCGAAGACCCAATCCGGCGCGATCTCCGCATAGCGCGGGTCCGCAACCACGGCGCGCGCACCGGATCCGTCCTCTTCGGCGGGCTGGAACATCAGGACGACGCGGCCTTGCGCCACCTGACGGCGGGCGAGGAGCCGCCCCAGGGCCAGCAAAATGGTCATGTGACCGTCATGGCCGCAGAGATGCCCCTTGCCAGGCACTTGCGAGCGCCAGTCCGGTCCGGGCTCCTCGGGAATGGGCAGCGCGTCCAGTTCGGCGCGGAACAGCACGGTCGGCCCGGGCCTGTCGGAGGCGAAGATCGCGGCCACGCCGGTCCCGCCGAAACCCGTCAGAACCTGCGTGGGACCGAGCGGGACCAGAGCGTCGGCGATCCGGCGCGCGGTGTCGGTCTCTTCGCCGGAGGTCTCGGGCCATTGATGAAGGAGCCGCCGGAAGGCGGTCAGCTCGACGAGATCGGAATTGCTCAGCATCAACCTGACCGGCCGCAGAGCAGGCCACTGCAGGACAAAACCGCCCTACCCAAGCGCATAGCCCGCCCCGCGCACGGTCCGCAGCGGATCGGTGCCGCCGTTGCGCATCAGGACCTTGCGCAGCCGCCCGATATGCACGTCGACCGTCCGCGTATCGACATAGATGTCGCGGCCCCAGACCCGGTCGAGCAGCTGTTCCCGCGACCAGACGCGGCCGGGTTTTTCCATGAAAGTCGCGAGCAGCCGGAACTCGGTCGGTCCCAGCTTCAGATCCTGCCCGTCGCGGGTGACGCGATGGGTCTCGGCGTCGAGCACGATATCCTCGTGTTCGAGCCGCACACCCACGGTCGCGGGCCGTGCGCGGCGCAGCTGAGCGCGGACCCGGGCCATCAGCTCGACCACCGAGTAAGGCTTCACGACGTAGTCGTCGGCGCCGGTCTCGAGCCCCCGCACGCGGTCGACCTCTTCGGAGCGCGCCGAGAGCATGATCACCGGCAGCGCGCGGGTCTCGGCGCGGGTCTTCAGACGACGGCACACCTCGATCCCCGAGACCTCGGGCAGCATCCAGTCGAGCACGACGATGTCGGGATTCTCCTCCTCGACCATCAAAAGCGCCTCCTCGCCATTCTCGGCGGCGGCGACGCGAAACCCCTCGGCTTCGAGGTTGTAGGTCAGGACCGCGCGCTGGGCGGCCTCGTCCTCGACCACAAGCACGGTGGGCTGCTCGGAGCTCATCGCGTCACTCCTCGGAGACCGTGCCGGGGCTGTAGGTCGGATCCGACGAGGTCAGGTCGGCCTTCGGGCGCGGCGAGCCGGGCTTTTCGCCCGAGACCACGAAGATCACCTGCTCGGCGATGGACGTGACGTGATCGCCCATGCGCTCGATGTTCTTGGCGATGAAATGCAGATGCATGCAGGCGGTGATGTTGCGCGGGTCTTCCAGCATGAAGGTCAGGAACTCGCGGAAGAGCGTGTTGTACATCTGGTCGACATCGCGGTCGCGCTCGATCACGTCCTGCGCCAGCTCGGGATCGCGCTGCACATAGGCGTCGAGCGCGTCCTTCAGCATCAGCTCGACCTCGCGCGCCATGCGGCGGATCGAGGCGGGCGAGCTTTCGATGGGCTGGAGCTTGATCAGGACGCCGGTGCGCTTGGCCATGTTCTTTGCCAGATCGCCGATCCGCTCGAGATTGGCCGACATCCGGAGGACCGACAGCACCACGCGCAGGTCCGAGGCCTGCGGACCGCGCAGCGCGATCACCCGCGCGGCCTCGTCCGAGAGCTGCTCTTCCAGCGCGTCGATGGCGCGGTCGCCGAGCCGGACCTTCTCGGCCAGCTCCTCGTCGCGGCTCTCGAGACTGCTCGCCGCTTCGCGGATCGCGGTCTCGACGAGCCCGCCCATTTTCATGATCTGCGCCTGGATCCCTTCGAGGTCGCGGTCGAAGGCCGAGGCGATATGCGGGGTCATGTCACTGCCGGCCATCAGCCGATCCTCCCGGTGATGTAGCTTTCCGTGCGGCTGTCGCGCGGATTGGTGAAGATCTTGTCGGTGACGTCGTATTCCACGAGGTTGCCCAGGTGGAAGAACGCCGTCTTCTGGCTCACCCGCGCGGCCTGCTGCATCGAGTGGGTCACGATCACCACCGAGTAGTCGCGGCGGAGCTCGTCGATCAGTTCCTCGACCTGGCTCGTGGCGATGGGATCGAGCGCCGAGCACGGCTCGTCCATCAAGAGAACCTCCGGCTCGGTCGCCACGGCGCGCGCGATGCAGAGACGCTGCTGCTGGCCGCCCGAGAGGCCCGTCCCCGGCGCCGCGAGCCGGTCCTTGACCTCGTCCCAGAGCGCCCCGCGGCGGAGCGCCTTCTCGACGATCTCGTCGAGCTCGGCCTTGTTCTTGGCGAGCCCGTGGATCTTCGGGCCGTAGGCCACGTTGTCGTAGATCGATTTCGGAAACGGGTTCGGCTTCTGGAAGACCATGCCGACCTTGGCGCGCAGCTGCACCGGATCGACGCGCTTGTCGTAGATGTCCTCGCCATCGATCAGGATGTCGCCCTCGACCCTCGCGATCGGGATCGTGTCGTTCATCCGGTTGAGACAGCGCAGGAAGGTCGACTTGCCGCAGCCCGACGGACCGATGAAGGCGGTCACGGTCTTGTCCTGGATATCGACCGTCACGTCCTTGATGGCATGGGTGTCGCCGTAGAAAACCTGGACGTTCTTGGCGGAGATCTTGGTGTCGGTTGCGCTCACGGTTCTCTCCGAAAGGGGGGTGTCGTACATGGTTCTATACTCCTTACCAGCGGCGCTCAAACTTGCGGCGCAGGAGCACCGCGATGAGGTTCATCGCGAAGAGAAACACCAGAAGGATGATGATCCCGCCCCAGGCGCGTTCGTAATAGGCCGGATCGGCGCGTTTGGCCCATTCGTAGATCTGCGCGGGCATCGCCGAGTTGGGATCGAGAAAGCCCGAGGCGATCCCGTCGGGATAGTTGGTGGCGATATAGCCGACCATGCCGATCAGAAGGAGCGGCGCGGTCTCGCCCAGGGCCTGCGCGAGGCCGATGATGGTGCCGGTCAGGATGCCGGGCATCGCGAGCGGCAGGACATGGTGGAAGACCGACTGCATCTTCGACGCGCCCACCCCGAGTGCGGCGTCCCGGATCGAGGGCGGCACCGCCTTGAGCGCGGCGCGGGTCGAGATGATGATCGTCGGCAGCGTCATCAGCGTCAGGACCAGCCCGCCCACGACCGGCGCGGATTGCGGCAGCTCCATGAACTGGATGAAGACCGCAAGACCTAGGATACCGAAGACGATGGAGGGCACCGCGGCGAGGTTCGAGATATTGACCTCGATCAGGTCGGTGAAGCGGTTCTGGGGGGCGAACTCCTCGAGATAGATCGAGGCGGCGACGCCGATGGGCAGCGACAGGATCAGGACCGTCAGCATCATGAAGAGCGAGCCCAGCATCGCCACGCCCATGCCCGCCTGCTCGGGGCGGCTTTCCGAGGCGTCGGTGCCGGTGATGAAATCCCAGTTGAAGCCTTTGACCACGTCGCCCTCGGCGCGGAGCGCATCGACGAGATCGAGATGCGCCGCGTCGATGTTCTTGTCGCGGGCGACGCTGTCGCGGCTGACGCGGTCCTTGAGATAGCCGTCGACCCGGCTCGCCGCGAGAATGCGCACGTCGATGGTCTCGCCCACCAAGGCGGGATTGGCCAGCACCCGGTCCCGCACCTGGGCCGCGGCAGAGGCCGAGAAGAGCTCCTTCATCGCCTTCGGACCCTCGAGCTCGGTCTCGATGCCGCGCTCCTGGACATGCGCCCAGACCGCCTCCTGGATCAGCGGCGCGTAGCCGAAGGTCGAGACCTTGGCCATCTCCTCGGGGTCGCGGTTGCCGTTCTTGTCGAGCTTGGCGGGGTCGAGATAGACCGGCACCTCGATGAAGGTCTGCTGGAACGCGGTGACGCCGTTGCTCAGGATCGCGGCCAGAAGGACCACGAGGAAGAAGAGGCCTGCGCCGATGGCGGCGATGCCGTAGGCCCGGAAGCGCTTCTCCGCGGCGTTGCGCTTGGCGGTGCGCGCGTCGGTCCGGATCAGCGAGGATTTGGGGCGCGGCGCGGCGCCCGATTGTGCGGTCGCATCGGTCATTCGTACTGCTCCCGGTATTTGCGCACGATGTAGAGGGCGAGGACGTTCAGCCCCAGCGTGATGACGAAGAGCGTCATCCCGAGCGCGAAGGCCACGAGCGCCTCGGGCGAGGCGAAATCCGCGTCACCGGTCAGCTGGCTGACGATCTTGGCGGTAACGGTGGTCATCGCGTCGAACGGGTTGAGCGAGAGCCGCGCCGCGGCCCCGGCGCCCAGGACCACGATCATGGTCTCGCCGATGGCACGGCTCGCGGCCAGAAGGATGGCGCCGACGATGCCCGGAAGGGCTGCGGGCAGGATCACCTGGCGGATGGTCTCGGACTGCGTCGCGCCGAGCCCGTAGGATCCGTCGCGCAGCGATTGCGGCACCGCGTTGATGATGTCGTCCGACAGCGACGAGACGAAGGGGATCAGCATGATCCCCATCACCAGCCCGGCGGTCATCACCGCCGTGCCCGCCTGCATCCAGCCGAGCCCGTCATCCCCGAAGACGCCCAGAAGAAGCGGCCCGACGGTCAGGAGCGCGAAGAGGCCGTAGACGATGGTCGGGATCCCGGCCAGCACCTCGATCGCGGGTTTGGCGATGGAGCGGACGCGCTTGGTCGCGTATTCCGACAGGTAGACCGCGGCGAAGAGGCCGATGGGCACCGCGACGATCAGTGCGATCAGCGAGATGTAGAGCGTACCCCAGAGAAGCGGCAGGATGCCAAGCTCCGAGCCGCCGCCGAACGAGGGCTGCCACGTCGTCGACAGGAAGAAATGCGCCGCCGGGTAGATCCGGAAGAACTCGATCGTGTTGAAGACGAGGCTCAGGACGATGCCGATGGTGGTAAGGATCGCGATGCAGGCGGCGCCGATCAGGATGGCGCGCACGCCCTGCTCCACCACGTTGCGGGCGCGGAACTCGGCCCTCGCCTCGCGGAGCGCCCAGACGAAGCCCGCGACGGCCATGACAAGCGCCAAGCCGGTCAGGATCATCTGCCCGGTGGACGACAGCGCCCGGTAGCGCTGTGCGGCGTCGAGGACGGGGGGGCTCACGTCCGAACCAAGCGCGACGCCGGCCCGTGCGAGGCTGTCGCGGATCGCATCGTCATCGGCGGAGAGCGTGGCGACCTCTTCGGTGCTGAGGATGCCCTGCGCGAGGGCCGCGTCGAGCCCGTAGGCCACGCGGCGCACATCGGCGAGCATCAGGCTCAGGTCGCGGTCCTCGCTGGCCGCGCTTT
Source organism: Litorisediminicola beolgyonensis (assembly GCF_042679605.1). Classification (NCBI taxonomy): domain Bacteria; kingdom Pseudomonadati; phylum Pseudomonadota; class Alphaproteobacteria; order Rhodobacterales; family Paracoccaceae; genus Litorisediminicola; species Litorisediminicola beolgyonensis. The sequence continues at coordinate 83,363 of NZ_JBHTMU010000012.1, read as the reverse complement.
CGGCGAGCCGGTCCGAGACCGCGTATTCGACGACGAGCGGCTGGGCGATCAGCCAGACGACCATCAGGCCGAGCGCCGGGGTCGCCGCCTTCAGCGCGACGTTCCAGCCGTAATAGCCGGGCAGCGAATGCAGCTGCCGGCGGTCGCCGCCGACACTGGCGAGCGCGCGGCTGCGGCCGAGGGCGAACCCCAAGGCGGCAAGAGCGAGGATGAGGCAGGCAAGCCAGAAGCCGGGCATGGAGACCTCTCTGGTGGTCGGATATCGGCCCCGGAGCAGACCGGAGGCCGGAAAATGGCTCCGGGGGCGGATCGGCGCCGCCCCCGGACAGGATCAGTCGGCCGGGATCAGGAGCCCTGGCCCATGGTCACCTCGTCGGCCACCACGGCCTGCGTCTCGCCCAGGGCGGGGTCGGCCACAAGACCGTAATCCGACAGCGGGCCGTCGGGGCCTGCGATTTCGTCGGCGACGAAGAACTCGGCGAACTCCTTGAGGCCGGGGATCACGCCGATATGCGCCTTCTTGATGTAGAAGAAGAGCGGACGCGACACCGGATACTCGCCCGACGCGATGCTCTCGGTGGTCGGCTCGACGCCGCCCATGGTCGCGACCTTCAGCTTGTCGGTGTTGTTCTCGTAGAACGCCAGGCCGAACACGCCGATGCCATCGGGGTTCGAGCTGATGCGCGCGAGGGTCTCGGTGTAGTCGCCATCGATATCGACGGCCTTGCCATCGGCGCGGACGGCCATGCAGGCCTCCTCGGTGGCGTCCTCGTCCATGCCCATGTCCATCATCGCCTTCATGGCGCCGGTGTCCTCGCAGCCCTGCAGCAGGACCTTCTCTTCGAAGACCTCGCGGGTGCCGTGCTTGGTGCCGGGGATGAAGGCGGCGATCTCGACCGCGGGCAGGTCGCCATTGACATCGGCCCAGGTCATGTTCGGGTTCGCGGTCATCGCGCCGTCGACGGGGATCTCGGCGGCCATGGCGCTGTACCAGTCGGCGGGCTCGAAGGCGGTGAACTCGGGGCCGTCGATCTGGCTGGCGAAGACGATGCCGTCATAGCCGATGCGGACCTCGATGATGTCGGTCACGCCATTGGCGGCACAGGCCTCGATTTCCTTCTCGCGGATCGCGCGCGAGGCGTTGGCGATGTCGATGGTGTTCTCGCCCACGCCTTCGCAGAAGCGCTTGAGGCCCGCCGAGGAACCGCCCGACTCCACCACCGGCGTCGGGAAGTCGAAGTTCTCGCCAAAGGCTTCGGCGACGATCGAGGCATAGGGCAGGACGGTCGACGATCCGGCGACCTGCACGTTGTCGCGGCTCTGGGCAAAGGCCGGAGTGGCGGCCGCGAGGGCCAGCACGGACGCGGCGGTGAACTTGGTGGCGTTCATGGATGAATGCTCCTTGTCAGGCAGTCTTGTGACGACCGGCGGTGAGTCCGCCGGTGCTGTCTGCGGCATAGGCGTCACGCGCAATGCTTTTGTGACAGTTGCGTAACAGTTTTATGACGCTGGAGGGTGTAAGCTTTTCCACAAGCTTATTCACAAGGCCGCGCCCAGATGCTGGCCCCTCGGCGTCCGCAGCCTACATGATTTTGTAACACGAGAACGGCAGGGTCTGACCGCAATAGCGCCGCTTTCTCGTGTGAGGATGAGACCATGATGGAAACCGACGGATATCGCGATCGCTCGATGGTCCTGATGGACCTTCCCCGCTCGCAATGGCTGGCCGACGCGGCCGTCAATGTCGCGGGCGTCATCGCGGCCTTGGCCGGCGGTTTTGTCCTCGTCTTCGCCGTCGTGCCCGAGATCGGACTGCCCGGACAGGCCGCGCTCTGTCTCTACGCCTTCTGCGTTCTGGCCAGTTTCCTGGCTTCGGCGGTCTATAATAGCGGCCCCTTCATCTCGCACCGCGCGGTCCTCCGGCGGCTCGATCACGGCGCGATCTACATCAAGATCGCGGGCACCGCGACGCCCTTCATGGTGATGTCGGGCAGCTCGATGGCCTGGGGCGGGCTGGTGATCATCTGGGGCCTGTCGCTTTACGGCGCGGTAAAGAAGATCGTCTTCTGGAGCGAGCCGGGAAAATACGACCCCTATCTCTACCTCGTCCTCGCCTGGTCTGCCGCGATCCCGACGGCGGAACTGATCGGAGAGGTCCCGGCGCGGATGTTCCTCTGGATGGCATCGGGCGGCCTGCTCTACACCGCGGGCGTCCTGGTTTATGTCCGCGACACGATGCCCTTCTCACGCGCGATCTGGCACCTTTTCGTCCTCGCCGCCGCGACCTGCTTCTTCGTCGCCATCATCCTCGGCACGATCGCGACGCTCGCGGTTTACTGATCTGGAGTGCGCGCTGCGTCAGGCGCGCGCACTGCCCTCAAGCCCTACGATTTTCGCCAACCGCTTGATCCGAAGCGCAACTCAAGGCGCCGGTCAGACCGGGAGAAGAATCTCGAAGCGCGTGCCCTGCCCCGGCTCGGACACGATCCGCATCCGCCCGCGATGGCGGTTCACGATATGCTTGACGATGGCCAGCCCGAGCCCGGTGCCGCCCTGCTCGCGCGAGCGATGGGTATCGACGCGGTAGAACCGCTCGGTCAGGCGCGGCAGATGACGCGGGTCGATCCCGGGACCGGTATCCGCGACGCTCAGGAGGACGCCTTCGGCGCGCAGACGCGCGCGGTGGGCGGGCGGCTCGATCGCGACGGTGACGGTCGCCCCGCGCCCGGCATATTTGATGCCGTTTTCGACGAGGTTCACCAGAACCTGCCGCAACTGGTCCGTATCTCCGCGAATCTCGACCGGAGCCTCGGGCAGATCCCGCGCCAGCGTGACAGCGGCAGCCTCGGCCAGCGGCTGCAAGCCCCCAAGCACCGAGCGGACCTTTTCGCCGAGATCGAGCCGATCGGTCGGGCGCATGCGCTCTTCCGCCTCGACGCGGCTCAGCGACAGGAGATCCGAGACCAGACGGTTCATCCGGCCTGCCTCGGCCTCCATGATGGTCAGGAACCGGTCGCGCGCCCCGGCATCGTCGCGCGCGGGGCCTTTGAGCGTCTCGATGAACCCCAGGACCGAGGTCAGCGGCGTCTTCAGCTCGTGGCTGACATTGGCGACGAAATCGCGGCGCATCTGCACCGCCTGCTCGACCGAGGTGACATCCTGGAAGGCCACCAGAACGCCCTCGAGGCCCACGGCGCGCAGCGTGACGTCGAAGGCCGTGTCCTGGCGTCCGTCATTGCCGAGATAGCGCGCGGTGCGCGGCTTGGCGTCGCGCATCGTCGCCTCGATCGCATCGAGCAGCATCGGCTGGCGCAGCGCGGTGATGAAATGCCGCCCGTCGATCCCCTCGCCCAGAAGCGCGCGGGCGGCGCGGTTGGTCGCGCCGATCCGCTCGTTGCGCTGGATGAACACCGCCGGGATCGGCAGCGCGTCGAGGAAGTCGCGCGGCTCCATCAGACCTCGGCGGCGGCGAGCCCGGCATCGAACGCGGCGATCAGCGCGTCCGCGTCCTCGAGCCCGACGGAGACCCGGAACGTGCCCTCGGTGATCCCGAGCGCGGCGCGCCGCTCCGGCGTCAGCGCGCGATGCGACGAGGATGCCGGGTGCGAAATCGTGGTGCCCACATCGCCGAGCGTCGGCGCGAAGGCAAGCGCCTCGGCGCCACGGGTAAAGGCATTGGCCGCGGCGCGTCCACCGGGGATCTCGAAGGTGACCATGTGCCCGCCCTGACCGCGCAAGAGCCCCTGGGCCCGCGCCGCGTCCGGATGATCGGGGCGCGAGGGATAGAGCGCGCGGGTCACGCCGGGATGCGCGGCCAGGTGATCGGCCAGCCGGTGCGCCGTCTCCTGCGCGCGGGCGAAGCGCAGATCGAAGGTCAGAAGCCCGCGCTCCGCGAGCCAGCAATCGAAGGGGCTGGGCGTGAGGCCCGTGGTCACCGCGAAGACCCGCAGCCGCGCCGCAAGCTCGGGATCGCGCGCCGCGACCCAGCCGAGCGTGACGTCGGAATGCCCCGCAAGCAGCTTCGTCACCGACTGGATGACGATATCGGCACCATGCGCTGCGGGCCGGATCGCGGCGGGCGTGGTGAAGGTGTTGTCGACGGCCAGGAGGATCCCCCGGTCGCGGCAGAGCGCCGCGATCCCTTCGAGATCGGCGATGCGGAGCGTCGGGTTCGAGACCACCTCGATCAGCACGAGCTTGGTTTCGGGCCGCAGCGCCGCCTCGATCGCGTCGACGCGGGTCGGATCGGCCAGCGTCGTGTCGATGCCGAGGCGCGGCAGGTCCTCGGCCATCATCCGAAGCGACCGGCCATAAAGTTGATCGCCGCCGACGACGTGATCGCCGCTCTTCAGAAGCCCGAGGAGAACCGCCGCCACCGCCGACATGCCCGATCCGGTGACGACGCCGTCTTCGATGCCTTCCAGCGCGTCGAGACGGATCGCCAGAGCGTCGGCGTTCGGGTGGCCCTCGCGGGCATAGGTGTAGCCCAGCGCCCGCCCCTCGTATTGCGCATCAAGCGCGTCGGGGCTTTCGGAGGCATAGACCACCGAAGGCTGGATCGGGGTCACGACGGGTCGGGACGCGGTGCGCGCGGGCCCCGCGGGGCGCATCAGGGTCGGCTTGATCATGGACGGTTCCTCTGTTCCGGGGCCAGCCGTGCCACAAGGCCCCGGCCCCGGCAAGAGGGCGCGCTCAGAGGTAGTCGGCGCGCTGGAGACCGTATTTCGCCATCTTCTCGTTCAGCGTCCGGCGTGGCAGGCAGAGCTCGTCCATCACCGCCGAGATCGCGCCCTTGTGACGCCGCATGGTGTTGTCGATCAGCATGCGTTCGAAGGCTTCCACATATTCCTTGAGCGGCTTGCCCTCGGTCGTCATCACCGGCTGCATGTCCTCGTGATCGTTCATCAAAAGCGACGAGATCGTGCCCGACCCGCGCCGCGACTGCAGCACCGCGCGTTCGGCGAGATTGATGAGCTGGCGGACATTGCCCGGCCAGGGCGCCTGCACGAGCTGCGCGGCCTCCTGTGCGGACAGCTCCGGCGCGTCGCAGCCGTATTCCTCGGCATATTGCTCGGACAGGCGGGTGAAGAGCGTCAGGATGTCCTCGCCGCGCTGGCGGAGCGGCGGCACGGTGATCCTGAGCGAGGCCAGCCGGTAGAAGAGATCCGAGCGCAGCGCCGTCTCGCAGGTCTTGCCCTCGTCCTGGAGATTGCAGATCGCCACGATCCGGGTCTCGGGCGGTGTGCCCTGGTCGTTGATCACCGACAGAAGCCGCGCCTGGGCAGCGTCCGACAGGCTCTCGATGTCTTCCAGGACCAGCGTCCCGCCCCGCGCTTCCTCCATCGCCGGAAGCCGCGTGTCATCGGCGTCCATCGGCCCGAAGAGCCGCTTTTTCAGCGCATCCTCATCCATCGCGGCGCAAGGCAGGAGCACGAAGCGCTTGCCCGCCCGGCTGCCGACCGCGTGCAGCGCATGCGCGATCAGCGTCTTGCCGGTGCCGGTCTCGCCGTCGATCAGGACGTGATTGTCGGCCTGACCCAGATCGAGCACGTCCTCGCGGAGACGCTCCATCGCGGGCGAATTGCCGATCAGCTTCTTCATGATTTCGCCGCCATCGGACAGCTCGCGCCGAAGCTGGCGATTGTCGAGCGTCAGCCGACGGTTGTTGGTGGCCTTCTTGGCCAGCTCCGACATCCGGTCCGGGTTGAAGGGCTTCTCGAGAAAGTCGAAGGCCCCGATCCGCATCGCCTCGACCGCCATCGGCACGTCGCCATGACCGGTGATCATGATCACCGGCAGCGAGCTGTCCGCGCTCATTAGCTTCTTAAGGAACTGGATCCCGTCCATGCCGGGCATCTTGATGTCCGAGATGACCACGCCGGGATAATCCGGCCCGATCTGGCCGAGCGCCTCTTCGGCGGAGGCAAAGGTTTCGGTGTCATAGCCCGACAGAGCCAGCCATTGGCTGATCGACTGGCGCATGTCCTTCTCGTCGTCGACGATGGCGATTTTCATGGCCTTGGCCATAGCGTGTTACTCCGCCGCTTGGGTCTTTGTTGCGTGAATGGGCAGCTGCATCTCGAAAACCGCGCCGCCGCCCTCGGCGTTCCGTGCGGTCAGGCGGCCTCCGAGATCGGACACGATCCCCGACGAGATCGCGAGCCCCAGCCCGACACCGTCGCCGGGCTGCTTGGTGGTGTAGAACGGCTCGAACAGCGCATCGAGGTCCTCGATGCCCGTGCCGTTGTCGCGAACCGAGAGCGTCGCGGTCTCGCCGGAGGCCAGCAGGATCTCGATCTCGGGATTGCGCACCGACTTGGTGGCGTCGAGCGCGTTGCGCAAGAGGTTGACGAGAACCTGTTCGATCCGCACCCGGTCGGCGAGCACGGTCACGGGGTGCTCGGGCAGGATGCGGCTAATCCGCACCTTCCGGCTCTTGAGCTGCGGCTCCATCATCGACAGGGCGCCGCCCAAGGCCTCGGCCATGTCGACGGGCTGAAGCTCTTCCTGGCCCTTCCGGGCGTAGCTCTTGAGCTGGCGGGTGATGGCCCCCATCCGCTCGATCAGGTCGTCAATCCGGTGAAACGCGCTCAGCGCCTCTTCAGGGCGGTTGCGCCGCAAAAGCAGCCGCGCGCCCGCCAGATAGGTCTTCATCGCGGCGAGCGGCTGGTTCAGCTCGTGGCTGACCGCCGCCGACATCTCGCCAAGCGCGGCAAGCTTCGAGCTCTGCGCCAGCGTCTGCTCGGCCACGGCGAGGTTCTCCTGCACCCGCTCCCGCTCGGCAATCTCGCGCTGGAGGCGCTGGTTCAGCGCCCGAAGCGCCACGCTCTCGCGCTGGAAGAACGCCATCCGAAGGGCGGTCTTTCGGCTGAGACCGTAGAAAAGAAGGGCCGCGACGAGCGCGAAGCCCATGATCTCAAGGGACAAAACGCCATTCACCCGCTCACGCACGCTGGCATAGGTGGTGAAGCTGGTCATCGACCATCCGCGGAACGGGATCCGCCCCTCGATCCGCATCACCGCCTCGCCGCCGAGATAGGCGTCGGCCGGAACCGCGGTCCAATCCGCGGTGGCCTGGATGGCCCGGGCGATGGCGCTGTCGGCAGGCTCGCGGCGCAGCGCGTCCTCGACCGTCAACCCGCGCCAGCGCGGCTCGGTCGCGAGGATGATCCGCCCCTCGGAATTGGTGACGAGGACCGCGTCGGAGATGCCCGCCCAGGCGCGTTCGAACTTGGCGAGGTCGACCTCGACCACGATCACGCCGATCGCGGTGCCCTGGTCCTCGATCCGGCGCGAATAGGAGAAATGGAACCCGCCGCTTTCGCGCTGGACCGACGTGAAGACCGTGGCCGAGGAGCGCAGCGCATCGACGAAGAACGGCGCGTTGCGATGCGCCTCGCCCAGCCGGTTGCGGTCGGTGGCCGCGACCGCGCGCCCGTCCCGGTCGAGAAGCATCAGCGACGCGGCGCCGATCTCGTCGACGAAGGAGATCAGCCGTTGCGAGGACTGGCTGTAATCCGACCCGTTCAGCGCCCCGATAAGCGCCGGGTCGCGGGCCAGAAGCTGCGGCACGATGGCGTTTCGGCGCAGCTCGGACAGGAGGTTGCCGGAATAGAGCGCCAGGCGCAGCTCGGCGCGGTTGCGCGTCGTCTCGGTGAAACGGTCGGTCAGAAGCCGGTTGGTCACGTAGACCGTCGCGACCGCCAGGACGAGCAGCGCAATCAGCGCGGCGCGCAGCCGCCAGCTGATCGGGACGCGACCGGTCTGCGCGCTGTCCTTGGAGTAATCCGACATGGGTCAGACGATACGCGCCGCCCGTCCGGGCAACAAGTCAGGCGCCGACCATCGGCTCGGCGAGATGAGCGAAAAGGCGCTGACCATCGGTGCCGCCATGGCCGGCATCCGCCGCCCGCTCGGGATGCGGCATCATGCCGAGCACGCGCCGGTTCTCCGACAGGATGCCCGCGATGTCGCGCTGCGAGCCGTTGGGGTTCTCGGCATAGCGGAACGCCACCCGGTCCTCGCCCTCGAGCCGGTCGAGCGTCGCGGTATCGGCGTAGTAGTTGCCGTCGTGATGGGCGATGGGGATCGCGATCTCCTCGCCCGCGCCATAGCCGCGGGTGAAGACGCTCTCGGTCGTGGCGACGCTGAGCGGCACGGTGCGGCAGATGTATTTCAGCCCCGCATTGCGCAGAAGCGCGCCCGGCAGGAGGCCCATCTCGCAGAGGATCTGGAAGCCGTTGCACGGCCCGAAAACGTAGCCGCCCCGCTCCGCGTGATCCTTGACCGCACGGTTGATCGGCGAGTTCGCGGCGATCGCGCCGCAGCGCAGGTAATCGCCATAGGAAAACCCGCCCGGCACACCGACGAGGTCGGTGCCTTCGGGCAGCGCGGTCTCCTTGTGCCAGACGAAGCGCGTCTCGAGCCCCGCCGCCTCGAAGGCGCGGAAGAGATCGCGGTCGCAGTTGGAGCCGGGAAAGACGAGGACCGCGGCGCGCATCAGAGCGTCTCGATCCGGTAGCTCTCGATCACGGTATTGGCGAGCAGCTTCTCGCACATCTCCGCGATCCGCGCCTCCGACGTGCCCTCGGCCAGATCGAGCTCGATCACCTTGCCCTGCCGCACACCGTTCACGCCCTCGAAGCCGAGGCTTCCCAGCGCGTGACGCACCGCCTCGCCCTGCGGATCGAGGACACCCTCTTTCAGCATGACATGCACCCGTGCCTTCATCGCGTCTCTCCGTCTGCCAGGCACCGACCTGCCTGCTTCTTCTTTTTCCAAATACGCAACACGACGCCTGCCGCCCGCGCCGTCAGTTGATCAGGGTCGGCTTGGTGATGGGCTGCGCGCTTTTCGGCATCAGCCCGAGCCGCCGGGCGACCTCGGTATAGGCGTCGGTCAACGAGCCCAGGTCGCGGCGGAACACGTCCTTGTCGAGCTTCTGCCCGGTCTCGATGTCCCAGAGCCGGCAGCTGTCGGGCGAGATCTCGTCGGCCACCACGAGGCGCTGGAAATCGCCGTCATAGACGCGGCCGATCTCGATCTTGAAATCGACGAGCTTGATGCCGACGCCGTACATCAGGCCCGACAGGTAGTCGTTGACCCGCAGCGCGAGGCTCAGGATGTCGTCCATGTCCTGCTGGCTGGCCCAGCCGAAGGCGGCGATATGCTCCTCGGTGACGAGCGGGTCGCCGAGCTTGTCGTCCTTGTAGCAATATTCGACGATCGGGCGCGGCAGCGGCGTGCCCTCCTCGATCCCGAGACGCGTCGCGAGCGAGCCTGCGGCGAAATTGCGGATGATCACCTCGAGCGGGATGATCTCGCAGGAGCGCACCAGCTGTTCGCGCATGTTCAGGCGTCGGATGAAATGCGTCGGCACGCCGATATTGTTCAGCCCGGTCATGAAGAACTCGGACAGGCGGTTGTTCAGGACCCCCTTGCCGTCGATCACGTCCTTTTTCTGGGCGTTGAATGCCGTGGCATCGTCCTTGAAGTACTGAACGATCGTTCCGGGCTCGGGGCCTTCATAGAGAATCTTGGCCTTGCCCTCGTAAATCTTCTTGCGTCGTGCCATGGAAGCCTTTCCCGACGGAAAACGGCGGGCGCGCGGGGCGCGGCCCGTTTTGCGCCCTCATAGTCCAAGCGTCCCGCCCCCGCAAGCGCGGTGCTTGCACCCACCCGGACAAGGGCGTTACTTGGAGAGGTGTAGGCAAAGGGAGACACGAGGCATGAGCACTTTCGATGATCGTGAGCGCGGTTACGAGAACAAGTTTGCCCATGATGCAGAGACGACCTTCCGCGCCGAGGCGCGGCGCAACAAGCTCGTCGGTCTCTGGGCAGCGGAGCTTCTGGGCAAGAGCGGCGCCGAGGCCGACGCCTATGCCGCCGAGGTGGTGAAATCGGATTTCGAAGAGGCCGGTCACGAGGATGTCGTGCGCAAGCTCGCGGGCGATCTCGGCGACAAGGCGACCGATGCCGAGATCCGCGCCAAGATGGCCGAGTGCCTGATCGAGGCGCAGAAGCAGCTCGCTTCTGAGTAAATCGGAGGTCCCGCGAGCCCGCCGCGGCGCCATACCGGCTTGGGGGCTGTGCAAACCGCCCTCAAGATGATCTTGAGCATTATGAATTTGCCTCATCCCGTGCCCTGTGACAGGAGGGGCGCGACCCGCGTATCCGCGATCCCAGGAGGCCTTTCATGACCGACGCGCTTACCAAGCTTCTCTCGACGCGGGACTGGCTGCTCGCCGACGGCGCGACCGGCACCAATCTCTTCAACATGGGCCTGAGCTCGGGCGATGCGCCGGAGTTCTGGAACGAGGACGAGCCCGACAAGATCCGCGCGCTCTATCGCGGCGCCGTCGAGGCGGGCTCGGACATCTTCCTCACCAATTCCTTCGGCGCCAATGCCTCGCGGCTGAAGCTGCACGACGCGGCGCATCGCGCCCGCGAACTCAGCCGTCTCTCGGCGGAGCTGGGCCGCGAGATCGCCGATGCCGCCGGTCGTCCGGTGATCGTCGGCGGCTCGGTCGGCCCCACCGGCGAGATCATGGAGCCCGTGGGCACGCTGAGCCACGCGCTGGCGGTCGAGATGTTCCACGAACAGGCCGAGGGTCTCAAGGAAGGCGGCGCCGATGTGCTCTGGCTCGAGACCATCTCCGCCCCCGAGGAATACCGCGCCGCCGCGGAAGGCTTCGCGCTGGCGGGCATGCCCTGGTGCGGCACCATGAGCTTCGACACCGCCGGGCGCACAATGATGGGCGTGACCTCCTCCGATCTCGCGCAGCTGGCCGATGGCCTTCCGAACCCGCCGCTGGCCTTCGGCGCCAATTGCGGCACCGGCGCGTCGGACCTTCTGCGCACCGTCCTGGGCTTCGCCGCGCAGGGCACCGAGCGGCCCATCATCGCCAAGGGCAATGCCGGTATCCCCAAATATCACGACGGCCATATCCATTACGACGGCACGCCCGAGCTCATGGCCGAATACGCCGTGCTTGCCCGCGATGCGGGCGCGACGATCATCGGCGGCTGCTGCGGCACGATGCCCGAGCATCTCGTGGCGATGCGCGCGGCGCTCGAGACCCGCGAGCGGGGCCCGCGTCCGACGCTCGACCAGATCGTCGACATCGTCGGGCCGTTCTCGTCCGAAAGCGACGGCACCGGCGAGGACGAGGCTCCGAAGCGCGCCCCGCGCCGCAGGCGCCGCGGCTGAGCGGAGCGCTGGCAGAATTTTAATTAAAATTCTGCCGCCGAGAGGATCAGAACAGCGACAGCTGATCGCCCCGCTTCGGCGGCACGCGAAACAGGTCCGTCCGCAATGGTGCGGTCGGGCGATCGAGACCGAGGCGTCTTGCGGCAAGGGCAAACCGATGAGCGATGATCTGGGCATGCGGCCCCTCGCCGCGCATCCGGCGGAACCAGGTGGCGTCGTACTCCTTGCCGCCATGCATCTCGCGCAGCCGTGCCATCACCTTGGCCGCGCGGTCGGGGTAATGCGTCTCGAGCCAGTCCTGCCAGAGCGGCGAGACCTCGCGCGGCAGCCGCAGCATGATCCAGTTCGCCGCATCCGCCCCCGCCTCTGCCCCGGCGGCGAGGATCGCCTCGATCTCGGGATCGGTGAGACCGGGCACGACCGGCGAGACCATGACCCGCACCGGCACCCCGGCGCCCGTCAGCGCCCGGATCGCCGCGAGCCTGCGCGCCGGTCCCGGCACGCGCGGCTCCATCCGGCGCGAGAGCACCGGATCGAGCGTCGTCACCGAGATGCCGACGCGCACCAGCCCCTCCGCCGCCATCGGCGCGAGAATGTCGAGATCGCGCTCGACCATCGCGCCCTTGGTGACGATGCCCACCGGATGACGAAACTCGCGCAGCACCTCGAGCACGCCGCGCATGACGCGCCAGTCGCGCTCGACCGGCTGGTAGGGATCGGTATTGGTGCCGATGGCGATGGGCTTCGGGACGTATCCGCGCTTCGACAGCTCGCGCGCCAGGATCTCTGCCGCGTTGGGCTTTGCGGTCAGCCGCGTCTCGAAATCGAGCCCCGGCGACAGCCCCAGATAGGCATGCCCCGGACGCGCGAAGCAGTAGATGCACCCGTGCTCGCAGCCGCGATAGGGATTGATCGAGCGGTCGAAGGGAATGTCGGGCGAGCTTTGCCAGGTCAGGATCGAGCGCGCCCTCTCGGCGCGGACCTCGGTGCGCTCCTGCCGGACCTCTTCCGGGATGTCCCAGCCGTCATGCGCAAGTTCGCGGCTGTGGCTCTCGAACCGGCCCGCATCGCGGCTTGCCGCGCCGCGGCCCTTGCGGGCGTCCCGGGGGACAGGGTTCTGGTGACGCGCCATGCCGCGAAACTAGAACGGAACAAGAACATGCGCAAGCGCACTTGCGTGTTCGGGTCTCGACAGGTCGGCGCTGAACTGAACCTTGTCGCAAACCGCCAATTGATCGGCCCGGAAAGGCCACATAGCTGTAATCAAACCGCTTCGAAGGCTTCGCGCCCGCCAAGCAACAAGGACCTATGCCATGTCGGATGAAGACGACGATCTGATCCTCGCGGACCTTCCGGACGAGGAACTCGTGCCCCAGATGCATGACGACCTCTATGACGGTCTCAAGGAGGAGATCGAGGAGGGTGTGAACATCCTTCTCGAGCGCGGATGGGAGCCCTACCGGGTCCTGACCGAGGCGTTGGTCGGCGGCATGACCATTGTCGGACGCGACTTCCGCGACGGCATCCTCTTCGTGCCCGAGGTTCTCCTAGCGGCGAACGCTATGAAGGCCGGGATGGCGATCCTGAAGCCGCTCCTCGCCGAGACCGGCGCCAAGCGCGTCGGCAAGATGGTCGTCGGCACGGTCAAGGGCGACATCCACGACATCGGCAAGAACCTCGTCTCGATGATGATGGAAGGCGCCGGGTTCGAGGTCGTCGATCTGGGAATCAACAACTCGGTCGAGGATTACCTCGAGGCGCTCGAGCGCGAGAAACCCGAGATCCTCGGGATGTCGGCGCTTCTGACCACCACCATGCCCTACATGAAGACGGTGATCGACACGCTGACCGAAAAGGGTCTCCGCGACGATTACATCGTGCTGGTGGGCGGGGCGCCCCTGAACGAGGAATTTGGCAAGGCCATCGGAGCGGATGCCTATTGCCGCGACGCCGCCGTCGCCGTCGAGACCGCGAAAGAGATGATGGCCCGCCGCCATAACCAGCTTGCCGCAGGGTGAGCTGGTTCTATTCCTCACGGAACCGGCGAAACCCCTTTTTCTTTCGGCCCTCCTGCCCCATATTGATCGGGGAAGGGGGAAACTGAATGCCAGTTACGTCTTTTGCACTTCTCGTCCTCGCCGTGATCGGCGCTGCCGGCCTGACGGTCGTCGCGCTGAACGCGTGGGGGCTCTGGACAGTGCTTCCGCTGATGATGGTGCTCGCCGCTTTCGCCCGCTGGGCGCTGGGGCATGTGCCCTTCGATGACAGCCACCAGTCCTGACGATGCGACGCTCAGGGATGACGGCCTGGCCCCGCGTGGAGCGGGCCGCGTCCTTCTGATCGCCTGCGGTGCGCTGGCCCGCGAAATCCTCGATCTGACACGTCTGAACGGCTGGGATCACCTCGATCTCGCCTGTCTCCCCGCCATCCTCCACAACCGGCCAGACCGGATCGTGCCCGCGCTGGAAGAGGCTCTGGCGAAGCACGGACGGGGCTATGACGCCATCCGCGTCGTCTATGCCGATTGCGGCACCGGCGGCGCGCTGCAGGCGGCCTGCGACCGGCTCGGGCTCGAGATGGTCGAGGGGCCGCATTGCTACGCGTTCTACGAGGGCCTCGACGCCTTCGCCGCCCGCGACGAGATCGACGCCTTCTACCTCACCGATTTCCTCGTGCGGCAGTTCGACGCCTTCGTCTGGAAGCCGCTGGGGCTCGACCGCCATCCCGAGCTGCGCGACGCCTATTTCGGCCATTACCGGACGCTGGTCTACCAGGCCCAGACCGACGATCCGGCGCTGACCGCGCTGGCGGAGAGCCATGCCGAGAGGCTCGGGCTTGCCTTCGAGAGACGCCTCACCGGATACGGCGATCTTGAGACCACGCTGGCGCGTTGGAGCGCCGAGGCGCGCGCGCGGACCTAGCGCCCGATGTCCTGAAGGATGGTCGAGACCGGCACCAGCGCCACTTGGCTGGCGCGGTCTTGCAAGCCCCAGAGCACCAGCGCCGAGAGCGTGTCGGCCCGGAGCCGTCCCATCATCACCACCGCGCCCTCCTGCCGCGCCCGGAAGGCGGCCTGGTCGAGAAACCGGCGCTGCACCCGCGCATCCTGACCGTCGCCGTCGAAATCCCGGAACACGGTCTCGGCGGCGACGCCTTCGCGGCGGGCTAGCGCCTCGGCGGTGTTGAGACCGCCCGGAAGGAGCACGAGCCCCCTGCCCTCGGACGCCAGGAGACCCGCCACCTGCTCGGTCACGGCGCGGTTCGATTGCAGGCTTGATTGTGGGCTTTCGAGGATCGCGACGCTTTCGGGCAAGATGGCGACCGAGGCCTCGAGCACGGTGGCCGCGTCCTGCGCGCTCGCGCCTTCGGGCACGGCGGCGAGCGCCAGAACCTCGAAGCCCTTGGCCCGGTAGCCGCGCATCCGCTCGGTGGCGTCGGGCGCGGCGGGATCGATGGCGAAGCTGACCGGGAACGGCATCTGGTCGATGGCGCTCGGCCCCAGCGGCCCCGAGCCGTCGTCGATCAGAACGACCGACAGACGCGGCTGGTCGCCTTCCGGCGCGGGCGCCTCTGCGGCGTAGCGCAGGAGCGGCGGCAGATCCTCGGGCGACGGGCCCTTGTCGGTGGTTTGCTCGGGCGCGCCTGGGTCCGGTTCGGCCTCGGGCTGCGTGTCCGCGACGGTCGGCAGGCGGCGCGTTGGCACCGCGCTTTCGCGGTTGAGAAGAGAGCCCGCGGGACGCCCGATCCCGGGCCCGGAGGTCGCGGGCGTCTCGGGCTCGGGGTCAGGCTCGGGCAAGGCGGCGATGACCGGCGGTTCTGCCTCGGTCTCGGCCGGTGCGGGGGCGAGCGTGTCTGTCTCCGCCATCTCCGGCTCACGCGCCGGTTCCGCTGGGGTCACTGGCTCGGTTGTGTCCACTGCGGTGTCGGGCTCGGACGCGTCGGGGATACCGGGCGTCTCGGCAACCGGCGCGGAGATCTCTGGTTCCTGGGTCTCGGTCTGCGCGTCGGGCTCGCTGGAAGAATTCGCATCCTCGGTCGGCGCAGCCTCTTCGGAGCCTGCGCCCGCATCCGCCACGAGACCGCTCTCGGCCTCGGGCATGGCGGGCAGAGGCGGCTGCGCGGGATCGGTCGAGATCGAGGGATCGCCCGTTGGCACGGGAACCGTGGGGCGCTCCGGCCCGCCGGTCGCCAGCATCGGCGCATCGGTGCCGAGCGAGGGTGCGGATGGGGCGTCACCGGTTTCGGGGGCCGCAAGCGGGTCCGTGGCGATCTCGACCTCGGGACGCGCGGCAGGTGCGGCGATCGCGGGTGCGCCTTCGATGCCCTCGGCGGTGGGCTGGGACAGGTCGGGATTGCCGACCCGTGCGACCTGCGCTTCATCCCCGGGACGGCGCGCAGGCGCGGGCGGCTCAGGGATCTCGGCCGTCTCGGGCGTCGGCGCGTCCTGCGGGACGTCACCCGTGTCCTCCCCGGATGGCGCAGCGGACGCGGGAGCCTGGGTTTCGGTCGGCTCAGAGCGCCCCGGCTCCTGCGTGGCCTCGGCGGTCTCCGGCTCGCCCTCGTCCGGCTCGGACACCGGCGCGACCGGCACAGGCTGCGAATTGGTCTCGGTTGCGGGCGGCTCGATCAGCGTCTCGGGCGCCTCCGCCGTCTCGGTCTCGCGCGGCGCGGATGCCTCGCCGGACGACATATCGGGAGCCTTGGACGGCTCAGGCGACGGCGCGACGGCGGCTGTGCCTCCGGAGGCCCCCGGCAGGCGCGGCATCGCCTGCTCGATCCGCCCGAGCGCCACGGACAGTCCCGACGCCGCGATCACCGACACCACCAGGCCCGTTGCGGCGCCCGCCAGAAATCCCCGTGCCATGTCGCCAGACCCTCTTGCTGCCCGTGTCGTCCTCAGCCGGTCTCTCGCGGACCGCTTCGCGGCGCGGGCGCCCTTGACGCCGCATTGCCGCTCGGCCCATCTATACCGCGAACCGCCGCTCTGCGACCAGCCCCGAGTTCCGCGCTTCGACGCGCGCCTGATCGAAAAGACCCATGCTGCTTCTCATCGATAATTACGACAGCTTCACCTACAATCTCGTGCATTACCTGGGCGAGCTCGGCGCCGAGGTGAAAGTCGCCCGCAACGACGCGTTGAACGTGCAGGAGGCGATGGCGCTGAAGCCTGAGGGCATCCTGCTCTCGCCAGGCCCCTCGGACCCCGACCACGCCGGCATCTGCCTCGCGCTCACGGCCGCCGCCGCCGAGACACGCACGCCGCTCATGGGTGTCTGCCTTGGGCACCAGACCATCGGCCAGGCCTTCGGCGGCACGGTCCGGCGCCATGACGAGATCGTGCACGGCAAGATGGGCAAGATGCATCACGCGGGCGGCGGCGTCTTCAAGGGCCTGCCCTCGCCCTTCGCGGCGACGCGCTACCACAGCCTTGTCGTCGAACGCGCCACGCTGCCCGAGTGCCTCGAGGTCACGGGCTGGCTCGAGGACGGCACGATCATGGGGCTCAGCCACAAGACCCTTCCGATCCACGGCGTCCAGTTCCATCCCGAGAGCATCGCCTCGGAGCATGGTCACCAGATGCTGCAGAATTTCCTCGACGTGATGAAGGTCCCGGCATGAGCGACCGCCTGAAACCGCTGATCGGGGCCGCCGCAGAGCGCCCGCTCACCCGCGACGAGGCCGAAGCCGCCTTCACCGTCCTCTTCGAGGGCGACGCGACGCCCGCGCAGATCGGCGGACTTCTGATGGCCCTCCGGACGCGCGGTGAGTCGGTCGACGAATACGCCGCAGCCGCTTCGGTGATGCGCGCCAAGTGCCACAAGGTCGTGGCGCCCGTGGGCGCGATGGACATCGTCGGCACCGGCGGCGACGGCAAGGGCACGCTCAACATCTCGACCGCGACGGCCTTCGTGGTCGCGGGCGCGGGCGTCCCGGTCGCCAAGCACGGCAACCGCAACCTGTCGTCGAAATCCGGCGCGGCGGATGCTCTGGGCCAGATGGGCGTGAACGTCATGCTCGAGGCCAAGCGCGTCTCCGAGGTGCTTGCCGAGGCCGGTATCTGCTTCATGATGGCGCCCATGCACCATCCCGCCATGGCCCATGTCGGCCCGGTGCGGCTGGAGCTTGGCACAAGAACGATCTTCAACATCCTGGGGCCGCTCACGAATCCCGCAGGCGTCAAGCGCCAGCTGACCGGCGCTTTCAGCCGCGCGCTGATCCGGCCGATGGCCGAGACCCTCGCCGCGCTCGGCTCGGAGCGCGCCTGGCTGGTGCACGGCTCGGACGGCACCGACGAGTTGAGCATCAGCGGGGTCAGCTGGGTCGCCGCGCTGAACGAGGACGGCTCGGTCACCGAGCACGAGGTTCATCCCGAAGAGGCCGGTCTGCCCGTCCATCCGTTCGAGGCCATTCTCGGCGGCACGCCCGAAGAGAACGGCCGCGCCTTCCGTGCGCTCCTGGCCGGGACCGAGGGCGCATATCGCGACGCGGTCCTGCTGAACGCCGCCGCCGCGCTGGTCGTCGCCGGACGCGCCAGCGATCTCCGCGAAGGCGCCGGTCTCGCGCGCGAGAGCATCGACAGCGGCGCGGCCCTAGCCCGGATCGAGACGCTGGCCCGCCTGACCCAGGGATGAGCCTGACCCCGCCGGCCGCCTGGGCGCATCTTCCGTTCTTCACAGACCGGCTGCCGGGCATCTCGGCGGCGCTCGCCGCAGATCCGCGCCAAATCCTGCCTCCGGAGCCGCAGATCTTTGCAGCGCTCGAGGCCGCGGCTCCCGAGGATGTCCGCGTCGTGATCCTGGGCCAGGATCCCTATCCGACGCCGGGCCATGCCCACGGGCTTGCCTTTTCGGTCACGGATGGAACGCCCCTGCCCCGCTCTCTTCGCAATATCTACATGGAGTTGTCGGACGACCTTTCCGTGATGCGTGAAACCGGATCGCTCCTCGGCTGGGCCGATCAGGGCGTGCTCCTCCTCAACACCGCGCTCACCGTGCCCGCGGGAGAGGCCGGCGCGCATGCGCGCTTGGGATGGTCGGAGCTGACGCGACAGGTGCTCGGCGCGCTATCGAATCGCCCGCGCGCCTTCGTGCTCTGGGGCGGGCATGCGCAGGGATTTTCGGACGCCATTGGCGGCGACGACCACCTCGTCCTGGGCTCAGCGCACCCCTCGCCACTCTCGGCCCGGCGGGGCTTTTTCGGCTCGCGCCCCTTTTCGCAGATCAATGCATGGCTTAAGGCAAGGGGCGAGACGGAGATAGATTGGGGACGCGCATGACCGACACCATTCTGGACAGGATCAAGGCCTACAAGCTGACCGAGATCGCCTCGGACAAGGCGACGATGCCGCTGAGCCTGATCGAAGAGGCCGCGAAGAACGCCGACCCCGTACGTCCCTTCGCGGAGGCCCTGCGCCGCGCCCAGTCCACCGGCTACGGCCTGATCGCCGAGGTCAAGAAAGCGTCGCCTTCCAAGGGTTTGATCCGAATAGATTTTGACCCCGCCACGCTCGCCGCTGCCTATGAGCGCGGCGGCGCGACCTGCCTTTCCGTCCTGACCGACATGCCGAGCTTCAAGGGCGCGAAGCCCTATCTGACGCAGGCCAGGAAGGCGACGCGCCTTCCCGCGCTGCGCAAGGATTTCATGTACGATCCCTACCAGGTGATCGAGGCGCGCTCGCTGCATGCCGACTGCATCCTGCTGATCATGGCGACCCTGTCCGACGAACAGGCCGCCGAGCTCGAAGCCTGCGCGACCGAGTGGGGCATGGACGTTCTGGTCGAGGTCCATGACCGCGAGGAGCTGGATCGCGCGCTCACCTTGAAATCCAGGATGATCGGCGTGAACAATCGCAATCTCAAAACCTTCGAGACCTCTCTTGATGTGACGAAGGAGCTTGCCGAAGGTCTCCCCGAGGACATCCTTCTGGTCTCTGAAAGCGGCTTGTCGACGCCCGCCGATCTCGCCGAGATGGCCAGGTTCGGGGCGCGCAGTTTCCTCATCGGCGAAAGCCTGATGCGGCAGGACAATGTCGAAGCCGCAACGGCGCAGCTGCTCGCGGATCCGGTGGCCTGATGGCGGAGCTGACGCATTTCGACGCCAAGGGCGATGCCCATATGGTCGATGTCTCCGACAAGCCGTCAACGGCCCGCGTTGCCGTGGCCGAGGCCTGGGTCAAGATGGCGGCCGAGACCTTCGCGCTGATCACCGAAGGTCGCGCCAAGAAAGGCGACGTGATCGGCGTCGCGCGTCTCGCGGGCATCATGGGCGCCAAGAAGACGCCCGAGTTGATCCCGCTCTGTCACCCTCTGCCCGTCACCAAGGTCGCGGTCGAGCTCGAGCCCGATGCCGACCTGCCGGGTCTGCGCATCACCGCGACCGTCAAGACGACCGGTCAGACCGGCGTCGAGATGGAGGCGCTGACCGCCGCCTCGACCGCGGCGCTTACGGTCTACGACATGGCCAAGGCTGTCGATCGCGCGATGGAGATCGGCGGGTTGCGGGTGGTGCTGAAAGACGGCGGCAAATCCGGCCGGTACGAGGCGCCATGATCTCGGTCGAGGACGCGCTCGACGCGCTCTTCTCGCTGGTGACGCCTCTGCCGAAGGAGGTCGTCGCCCTGACCGATGCCGATGGCCGGGTCTTGGTCGAACCGGTCACCGCAAAGCGCGACCAGCCGCCCTTCGCGGCGTCTGCCATGGATGGCTACGCGGTCGCGTCCTGCGCCCCGGGCGAGACGCTCGAGGTGATCGGAGAAAGCGCCGCAGGGCATCGCTTTGACGGTCAGGTCGGGCCCGGACAGGCCGTGCGCATCTTCACCGGGGCTCCCGTGCCAGGTGGCGCCACGCGCGTGATCATCCAGGAGGACACCGAGCGCGACGGCGATCGTATCCGCATCTCGTCGGACCCAGAGACGGCGACTCATATCCGACCCGCCGGTGCCGATTTCCGCGCGGGGTTCCAACTCGACGCGCCGCGGCGGCTCTGGCCCGAGGATATCGCTCTGCTGGCGGCTCTCAATGCGGATCGCGTTTCGGTATCGCGGCGACCGCGCGTCGCCCTGATCTCGACCGGCGACGAATTGGTGATGCCGGGAGAGGCCCCTGCATCCGATCAAATCGTGGCATCGAATATCTTCGGGTTGAGCGCGCTTTTCACGCGCGCCGGTGCGGAATGCCGGGTACTCCCCATCGCGCGCGACAGTGTGACGGCGCTGCGCGAGGTGATCGGCTTGGTCGACGATGCCAATCTGGTCGTCACGATCGGCGGCGCGTCCGTCGGTGATCACGATCTCGTCGCCAAGGTCGCAGGCGAACTTGGGTTGGAGCGCAGCTTCTACAAGGTGGCGATGCGACCGGGAAAACCGCTGATGGCGGGGCGCCTCGGCGGCGCGATGATGATCGGCCTGCCCGGGAACCCGGTTTCAGCCATGGTCTGCGGACATGTCTTCGTCTGCCCGGTGCTGAACGCGATGCAGGGACTTCCCGCGGAACCAACGCCGCTTTCGGCAGCGCCGTTGTCTAAGCCGGTTGGGCCCAACGGACCGCGTGAGCACTACATGCGCGCCCGCTGGAAAGACGCGGGTCTCGAAATCGAGGACCGACAGGACAGCTCGCTTCTGACTGTCCTGTCCGGCAGCGATGCGCTTGTCGTGCGCCCGCCGAATGACGGTCCTCGGGCTGCGGGTGAGCTTGTCTCCTACCTTCCGTTGCGCCGCATCCCCTCGCTCGGGTGAAGACACTTACCTTCGGTTCCATCACGACAATCGCGCGGCCACAGTGTCGGTCAGGTCGTTCAGAGAAAACGGTTTTGCCAAGAACGACGCGTTCGGCATCTGGTGCGCTGCGTTATCGAGCGCGTCTTCGGCGTAACCCGAAACGAAAACCACGCCGATATCCGGTCGCTGCTCGCGGGCTTTGCGCACCCAGCTCGGACCGTCTAGCCCCGGCATGATGACGTCCGAAACAAAGAGATCGACCTCAACCCCTGCATCCTCGAGGATCGCGAGCGCGGCTTCGGCGCAGTCCGCTTCGATCACGGTATAGCCGCGGAGCTTCAGTGCACGTGACGCGAAAGCCCGGACCGGCGCCTCGTCCTCGACCAGCATGATCACGCCGTCTCCGGATGCCTGGATCGGTCTCGGAGCTTCGAGCTCTGGTTTGGGCGCGGCATCGATCTGCCCTTCGTAGACGGGGATAAGGAGTTGGAAACAGGTGCCTTTACCGACCTCGCTATCGACGAAAATGAACCCGCCCGTCTGCTTGATAATGCCGTAAACTGTGGAGAGTCCGAGGCCGGTCCCTTCGCCTTGGCGCTTGGTGGTGAAAAACGGCTCGAATACTTTCTGGAGCTTGTCTCGTGGGATGCCGACGCCGTGGTCGGTGACGCGCACGCGCACATAGGAACCGGGCGCGACGACCGCACGGTCGCGTTTCAAGGGTTCTGTCAGCACGACGCGATCCGTCTCGACCGCGATGACACCGCCATCGGTCATCGCATCGCGGGCGTTCACCACGAGGTTCATCAAGACCTGCTCGAGTTGCCGACGGTCCCCGCGTATGTTCGGAAGCGCCGGATCATGGGTCAGTTCCAGCCGGACCCGCTCTCCGACCAGACGGTTGAGCAGATGCGCCAGGTCCGAGAGCGTGTCACGCAGGTCGAGCACTTCGGGCCGAAGGGTCTGCTTGCGGGAGAATGCCAGAAGTTGTCCGACCAGCGCCGCGGCGCGATTGGCGTTCTGGTTGATCTGGACCAGATCCCCGAAATCCGGATCGCCGCTGTCGTGGCGCAGGAGAAGCAGGTCGCAATGACCCGAGATCGCCGTCAGAAGATTGTTGAAATCATGGGCCACCCCGCCGGCAAGCTGGCCGATTGCCTGCATTTTCTGGCTCTGGACGAACTGCGCCTCAAGCGATTTCAACTCGGTCGCGTCGTTCAGCACCGCGATCAGGACGGTCTCGCCCTGCTCGAAGATTCGGCTGAGGGTGACCTGAACGAAGACTTCCCGGTCGTCGCGTGTCAGCCGCAGGAACTCGGAATGGTTCAGGGCACGACCGGCGGCGGCCTCGGCCAGCCAATCCGGGATGGAGCGACCCAGACCTTCCATGAACTGCGACAGCGGTGCGCCCGCGATCTCGGAGGCGGCGAGAAGCGTCTGCGCTTCGCGGTTGGCGCGGAGGATTGCGCCGTCAGGGTTCAGGCGCAGGAGCGCGATCGGAAGCGTGTCGAATTCCGACTCACCCTGGTCCGGCGATGCCGGAAGCAGCGTCATTTCCCGGCGACCGGGACCGGTCTCGAAAATGCCGATCACGAAACTTTCGACACCGTTGCGCGTCAGGACCTGCTGCGCCTTGCCGGACAGGACCGGTCCCTTGGGAATAAGGTCGGACAGCGCGCGCAACCGACGCCCGATGAGGTCACGCGCGGCCGCGTTCATCGACAGAACGACATCGTTGCGACCCAGGGTGATTGTCGGCAGGGCATCCTGCGAGGCCGCGGCGGCATCGACCCGCGCGAACCGCCACAGGCGCAGCCCAGCAGGCAGTCTTTGGAGCGAGATGCGCAAGGGGCCGTCGCGCAGCTCGACCTCGGCGCTGGTGCTCGAGGCGGTCCGGAGGCCCTGTTCGACCCGGTGCAGAACCTGTCCGGGAGCCGCCAGATAAGGGCGGAGAAGAATGGGCAGGCTTCCGCCTTCTTCGATATCGTAATCCCGCCGGGCCTGCGCATTGGTGTCGAGGACCGTTCCGGCCTCGTCGCAAATCAGGGCGGCCGTGCTGTCCTCGGCGATGAGGCTTGCGGCGAGGTCCATGCCGAGACGCTGGTCGCGCCTGAGAAACACCCGACCAAGCGCCCAGATCACCAACAAGACCGTGGCCGCAGAGACCATGGCGGCGGCGAGATGCGCGCCGCCGAGAAACACCAGCAAGGCACCGGCGCCGCCGACGCCACACACAAGTCCGGTGAGCGCAAGCGCGCTTCTCGACGGGCTCGCGACGCGCGCCCCGAACTTTTCGGTCATGGTCATGTGCGATTCTGCTCCCTCGTTCATCGCGACACGGGAGACACTTCGCCATAGCGGTCTTAATAGTGGTTTAATGTCCCTCGAAGAGACTCGTAAAAGTTGATTCCAAGTCTCGTCAACGACAGAATAACACGCATAGGTAGAATCCATCCCCGGCGTGATCTGGAAGAAACCGTAGTTCGTCTCCCCGCTCCCACTTCGGATTGCGGTCGAGAAAGCTTTTGATCTGACTGGAGTTTTCCGCGGACAGGATCGAGCATGTGGCATAGGCCAGCGCGCCTCCGGGCCCGACGAGCGTCGCGGCCCGATCGAGGATCTCGGCCTGAACGGTCAGGAGGTCGTCCAGATCGCC
Source organism: Litorisediminicola beolgyonensis (assembly GCF_042679605.1). Taxonomy (NCBI): domain Bacteria; kingdom Pseudomonadati; phylum Pseudomonadota; class Alphaproteobacteria; order Rhodobacterales; family Paracoccaceae; genus Litorisediminicola; species Litorisediminicola beolgyonensis. Next base: position 59,783 of record NZ_JBHTMU010000012.1, on the reverse strand, counting down.
CGGAGACAGACGCCATTTCGCTTCGGGCGCGCGGCGCCACGTCCCGCTGCCCGAACAGGGCGCATCGCAGAGAACGAGGTCATAGGTACCCTCGGGGGCAGGCACGATCCGCAGATCCGCACCGGCGCGGGCCGCGCGCGCGGGCAGATCGGCCATGCGGCGCGGCGCGGCGTCGTGGCAGTCGATCCGGCCGCCGGTTTCCGCTGCCATGGCCAAGGCCTTGCCGCCGCCCCCGGCACAATAATCCAGAACGCGCGCGCCGGGCTTGAGCGGCAGCGCTGCGACAATGGCCTGGCTCGAGGCGTCCTGCAGCTCGACACGGCCGTCCTGATAGGCGGCGCTCTGCGCCACGCGGCGTGGATTGCTGGTGACGGTCAGCGCCAGAGGCGCTCGGGGGTTCGGCTCGGTCTCGATGCCCTCCGCGGAGAGATCGGCGCGGGCGGCCTCGAGCGTGGTCTTGAGACGGTTCACGCGCAGGGTGACCGGGGCGCGGTGGCGCAGGGCCTGGGCCGCGGTCTCGGCCTCGTCGCCCAGGTCATCGGTAAATCGGCGGGCCAGCCAGTCGGGCAGATCCCAGGCGGCTGCGCCTTCGGGCGCGGCGCCTGCGGCACGCTCGGCGTCGCTCAGAGGCTCCGGCGCGAAGCGCTCTCCGGTGAAGAGGGTCTCGGGGTCGATGCCAGACGCCCTGAGAAGGCCGATCATGCGCCCGCGCCCGCTTTCGGAGCCGCCGAGCACGGCGGAAGAGCGCCATTGCCGGAGCGCGTCGAAGACGTGATCGCGCACGGCGGCGCGGTCCTTCGACCCCGCATAGCGCGATCGCCGCCCCCAATCCGTCAGGACCTGCTCCGCCGCCGCGCCCGAGGCGATCCGGTCGAGGCATTCGATCGCGGCCTGAACGCGCGCAGCCGGGGTCACCGGCTCATCCGATCCGGTAGTTCGGGCTTTCGCGGGTGATCTGCACGTCGTGGACATGGCTTTCGCGCAGGCCCGCCCCGGTGATCTTCACGAACTGGCAGTTGGCACGCATCTCGTCGACGGTGGCGCAGCCGGTATAGCCCATCGCGGCACGGAGGCCGCCCACGAGCTGATGGATCACCGCGCCGGCCGCACCCTTATAGGGCACCTGCCCCTCGATCCCTTCGGGCACGAGCTTGTCCGAGGCGGCGTCCTTCTGGAAATACCGGTCGGCCGAGCCGCGAGCCATGGCGCCGAGCGAGCCCATGCCGCGATAGGCCTTGAAGGAGCGGCCCTGGTAGAGGATCACCTCGCCCGGGCTTTCATCGGTTCCGGCGATCATGCTGCCGACCATGGCGCAGGACGCGCCCGCGGCGATGGCCTTGGCGAAATCGCCGGAGAACTTGATGCCGCCATCGGCGATCACCGGCGTGTCGCCCGCGGCCGAGGCGCAATCCATGATCGCGGTGAGCTGCGGCATGCCGACGCCCGCGACCATGCGCGTGGTGCAGATCGAGCCCGGGCCGATGCCGACCTTGACCGCATCGGCGCCCGCGTCGATGAGCGCGCGGGTGGCCTCGGCGGTGGCGACGTTCCCGGCGATCACCTGCAGCTCGTTCGAGAGCCGCTTGGCGCGGGTCACCGCCTCCAGCACGCCGCGGGAATGACCATGGGCGGTGTCGACCACGACGATGTCGACGCCCGCATCTAAGAGCGCCTCGGTGCGCTCGAACCCGGAATCGCCGACCGAGGTGGCGGCGGCGACACGCAGACGCCCAAGCCGGTCCTTGCAGGCGGTGGGGTTGAGCACGGCCTTCTCGGTGTCCTTGAGCGTCAGGAGACCGGTGAGCTTGCCGCTGGCATCGGTGATGAGGAGCTTCTCGATCCGCCGCTCGCGCATCAGGTCGATGGCCTGGTCGCGGTCGGCGGGCTCGCGCAGGATGGCGAGATTGTCGGAGGTCATCATCCGCGCGACCGGGGTCTCGTCCTTCTGGGCGAAGCGCATATCGCGGTTGGTCACGATCCCCACCACGCGCCCGCTTTCATCCACCACCGGGAAGCCGGTGAAGCCGTAGCGCTCGGTCAACGCCTTGGCATCGGCGAGCGTCTGGTTCGGTGTCAGGGTGACCGGGTTGTAGACGATGCCGCTCTCGAAGCGCTTGACGCGGCGGACCTCGCGGGCCTGCTCTTCGACCGAGAGGTTCTTGTGGATCACGCCGATCCCGCCGGCCTGCGCCATGGTGATCGCCATCCGCGCCTCGGTGACGGTGTCCATGGCCGAGGACAGAAGCGGGATGTTCAGCGCGATGGACCGTGTGACCCGGGTCCGCGTGTCCGCGGTCGACGGGAGCACGCCGGATTCGGCGGGAACCAGTAGCACGTCGTCGAAGGTCAGCGCCTCGCGAATCTCCATGGGGGTCTCCTCGGGAGCGGTTCGGTTGGCGCGTCCCTATCGCATGGGTGAGCGGGATTGGAAAGACCGGTTCGGGGAAATGCGGCGCGCGCGGGCTGTGGCGGTCTGTCGCTGCGTCAGACGTGGGTGATCTTGTGAGCGGATGCGCCTTGGATCGCTGCGCGATGCGAGAGGCGCTGCCTCTCGCGCTCTCCGGGATATTTCCGGACAGATGAAACTCTGTGCGGGGTCGCCCGGCGCGTCGAGGTGGGACGCGCCGGGTGACATCGGGGTGTTATTCGGCGGCGACGGGGCGCGCGCGGAGCATGGGCGCGAGGTAGCGGCCGGTATGGCTTTCCGCGACCTCGGCCACATCCTCGGGCGTTCCCGTGGCGACGATCCGGCCGCCGCCATCGCCGCCTTCGGGGCCGATATCGATGAGCCAGTCGGCGGTCTTGATGACGTCGAGATTGTGCTCGATCACCACGACGGAATTGCCCTGCTCCACCAGCTCGTGCAGCACTTCGAGAAGCTTGCGCACGTCTTCGAAATGCAGGCCCGTCGTCGGCTCGTCGAGGATGTAGAGCGTGCGCCCCGTGGAGCGCTTGGCAAGCTCCTTCGAGAGCTTCACCCGCTGCGCCTCGCCGCCCGAGAGGGTCGTCGCCTGCTGGCCGACCTTGATATAGCCGAGACCCACGCGCATCAGCGCATCCATCTTCTCGCGGATCGAGGGCACGGCGGCGAAGAACTCCTGCGCATCCTCGACCGTCATGTCGAGCACATCGGCGATGCTCTTCCCCTTGAACCGGATCTCCAGCGTCTCGCGGTTGTAGCGCGCGCCCTTGCAGGTCTCGCAGGTCACGTAGACATCCGGCAGGAAATGCATCTCGATCTTGATGACGCCGTCACCCTGGCAGGCCTCGCAGCGGCCGCCCTTGACGTTGAAGCTGAAGCGGCCGGGCTTGTAGCCGCGCGCCTTGGCTTCGGGGAGGCCCGCGAACCAGTCGCGGATCGGCGTGAAGGCGCCGGTATAGGTGGCCGGGTTCGAGCGCGGCGTGCGTCCGATCGGGCGCTGGTCGATGTCGATCACCTTGTCGAGATGCTCGAGCCCCTTGATCGTCTCGCAGGGCGCGGGCGTCTGCCGCGCGCCGTTCAGCCTCATCGAGGCGGTCTTGAACAAGGTCTCGATGGTCAGGGTCGACTTGCCGCCGCCCGAGACGCCAGTCACGCAGACGAACTTGCCCAGCGGGAACTCGGCGGTGACATCGTGGAGGTTGTTGCCGCTGGCCTTGACCACGGTGATCTTCTTCTTGTTGCCCTTGCGGCGGGTCGTGGGCACGGCGATCTCGCGCGTGCCCGCAAGATACTGTCCGGTCACCGAGTTCGTGTCCGCTGCGATCTCCTCGGGCGTGCCGTGGCTGACCACCTGGCCGCCATGGACGCCCGCGCCGGGGCCGATGTCGAAGACGTAATCGGACTGGCGGATCATGTCCTCGTCATGTTCGACGACGATCACCGTGTTGCCCTGGTCGCGGAGGTTCTTGAGCGTGCCGATCAGCCGGTCGTTGTCGCGCTGGTGGAGACCGATCGAGGGCTCGTCGAGCACGTAGAGCACGCCGGTCAGGCCCGAGCCGATCTGGCTCGCCAGCCGGATCCGTTGGCTCTCGCCACCGGACAGCGTGCCCGCGTTGCGCGACATGGTCAGGTATTCGAGACCAACATTGTTCAGAAAGCCCAGCCGCTCGCGGATCTCCTTGAGGATGGCGCGCGCGATCTCGTTCTTCTGTGCCGACAGGCTGTCGGGCACGGATTGCGTCCAGGCATAGGCTTCGCGGATCGACATCTCGACGATCTGGCCGATATGGAGCCGGTCTTCGGGCGCGCCCTTGGCCGGGCCGATCTTGACCGCCAGCGCCTCTTCCCGCAGGCGGTAGCCGCCGCAGGTGCCGCAGGAGCGGTTGTTCTGGTAGCGCTCGAACTCTTCGCGGACCCAGCTGGAATCGGTTTCGCGGTAGCGGCGCTCCATGTTCGGGATCACGCCCTCGAAGCTGCGCGAGACATTGTAGACGCGGCCGCCTTCGTCGTAGCGGAAGGGGATCTCCTCGTCGCCGGAGCCGTAGAGGAACACCTGCTGGATATGGGCCGGTAGGTCCTTCCACTTGGTCGCGGCTTTGAACTCGTAATGGCGCGCGAGCGACTGGATGGTCTGGGTGAAATAGGGCGACTTGCCCTTGCGCCAGGGCGCGATGGCGCCGTCGCCGATCTTGAGGTTCTGGTCGGGCACGACGAGGCGCTCGTCGAAGAAGAGCTCGACGCCGAGACCGTCGCAATCCGGGCAGGCCCCGAAGGGCGCGTTGAACGAGAAGAGCCGCGGCTCGATCTCGGGGATGGTGAAGCCCGAGACCGGACAGGCGAAGTTCTCCGAGAAGGTGATGCGCTCGGGCTCGCCCTCATCGTCGCGCGGGGCGGTTTCGAGGATGGCGATGCCGGAGGCGAGATCGAGCGCGGTGCGGAAACTGTCGGCGAGGCGGGTCTCGAGCCCTTCGCGGACGACGATCCGGTCGACCACGACGTCGATGTCGTGGCGGAACTTCTTGTCGAGCGTCGGCGGCTCGTCGAGCTCGTAGAACTGGCCGTCGACCTTGACGCGCTGGAAGCCCTGCTTGCGCAGCTCCAGGAATTCCTTGCGATACTCGCCCTTGCGGTCGCGCACGATGGGCGCGAGGAGATAGCCGCGCGTGCCCTCCTCCATCTCCATCACGCGGTCGACCATGTCCTGCACCTGCTGCGCCTCGATGGGTTTGCCGGTCGCGGGACTGTAGGGGGTGCCGGCCCGGGCGAAGAGCAGGCGGAGATAGTCGTAGATCTCGGTGACGGTGCCGACGGTCGAGCGCGGGTTTTTCGAGGTGGTCTTCTGCTCGATGGAGATCGCGGGCGAGAGGCCCGAGATATGGTCGACATCGGGCTTTTCCATCATGTCGAGGAACTGCCGCGCATAGGCGCTAAGCGACTCGACATAGCGGCGCTGCCCCTCTGCATAGATCGTGTCGAAGGCCAGGGACGACTTGCCCGAGCCCGACAGGCCGGTGATCACCACCAGCTCGTCGCGGGGGATGTCGACATCGATGGACTTGAGGTTGTGCTCGCGCGCGCCGCGCACCTCGATCTTCTTCAGCTCGGCCATGATACCCCCGCTCACGAATGGTCAACAGATAGGGGATCGGCCCGGTTCCTCCAAGAGCGAAAAGAGAACGAAAGGGAAACGTGACCGGGCTTGCCCGGTTCTGCGGCACCGCGTCGCGGGCGGTGGCGGAAACCGGACCGGTTTCCGCGCGAATTCCGGTTCGGAATTCGGGGCAGAACGACCGATCAGCGGTATTTCAGCGAGACCCCGTCATGGAAGAGATGCACCTTCTCCGGCTCGGCGCCGAGCTTCACGGTCTTGCCGCGCAGGTCCTTATGGATGCCGGGCAGCTTGCCGATCACCGGCTCGCCCTTGTCGGCCTCGAAATAGAGCAGCGTCACCTCGCCGAGCGCCTCGATGATGTCCACCCGGCCCTCGTAGAGATACTCGTCCCCCGCCGCCTCGACCAGATCCTCGGGCCGGACGCCGACATTGACCTTGAGCCCCTTGTCGGCCTCGGTCGTCGGATAGAGCGACACCGCGGTGCCGCCGTCATGGTCCATCTTCACCACCGTGCGTTCGCCGGTCTCGGTGATCGTGCCGGGCAAAAGGTTCATCGCCGGAGAGCCGATGAACTGCGCCACGAACTCGCTGTTGGGCGTCTCGTAGAGCTCCAGCGGCGAGCCGACCTGCGCGATGCCCTTGTTGGCCAGCACCACGATCCGGGTCGCCAGCGTCATCGCCTCGACCTGGTCATGGGTCACGTAGATCATCGTCGAGTTCGGCATCTTCTCCTTGAGCTGCGCGATCTCGATCCGGGTCGCCACCCGCAGCGCCGCGTCGAGATTCGAGAGCGGCTCGTCGAAGAGATAGACCTTGGGGTCGCGCACGATGGAGCGGCCGATGGCGACGCGCTGGCGCTGACCGCCCGAGAGCGCCTTGGGCAGGCGGTCGAGATAGGGTTCGAGCTGCAGCATCTTAGCGGCGCGGTTCACCGCCTCGTCGATCTCGGACTGGCTCTTCTTGGCGATCTTCAGCGCGAAGCTCATGTTGTCGCGCACCGTCATGTGCGGATAGAGCGCGTAGCTCTGGAACACCATCGCGATGCCGCGCTGCGCGGGCGGCACGTCGTTGACGATCTGCCCGTCGATCTCGAGCGTGCCGCCGGTGATCTGCTCGAGCCCCGCGATCATCCGCAGAAGCGTCGACTTCCCGCAGCCCGAAGGACCGACGAACACGATCAGTTCGCCCTGCTTGATGTCGAGATTGATGTCGTTGAGCACGTTGACCGTGCCCCCGTAGGTCTTCTCGACATCGGTCAGTTTCAGGTTCGCCATATGTCCTCGTCCTTCCCCTAGTCGTTCGTCTCAGCCCGCGCGGACCATCAAGGCCGGCTGCCAGGGCCCCAGATGGAGCCGCCCGTCCGGCGCGGGGCCGGTGCTGCCCAGTTCCTGCCCGATCACCGTCCAGCGGCCCTCGGGCGCGTCGATGGCGCCGGGTTCTCCGCTCAGGTTGAAGGCGCAGAAGATCGTGTCGCCGCCGAGGCTCCGGCGGAAGCTGACGATGGTGCCCGAAGCCTGCATCCGCTCCTGGTCGCCCTGCATCAGCGCCGGGTGGGCGTGACGGAAGGCGATGGCGCGGCGGTAATGCTGCAGGATCGCGCCCGGATCGGCATCCTGCTCGTTGACCGCGCGGTGCAGATGCTGGTGGCTGACCGGAAGCCAGGGCCGGACCTCGGAGAAGCCACCATTATAGGCATCGCCATCCCAGACCATCGGCGTCCGGCAGCCGTCGCGGCCCTTGAAGGCCGGCCAGAACCGCTTGCCATAGGGGTCCTGCAGATCCTCGAAGGCGACCTCGGCCTCGTTCAGGCCCAACTCCTCGCCCTGGTAGAGGCAGCACGAGCCCTTGAGGCACATCATCAGCGTGGTGAAGGCGCGGGCGCCGTTTTCGGGCAGGTTCCAGCGCGAGATATGCCGCGGCACGTCGTGGTTCGAGAACGCCCAGCAGGGCCAGCCCTGCGCGGCCTTGTCCTCGACCATGTCGAAGACTTTCTTGACGTAAGCCGCGGTCGGCATCTTGTCGGACAAAAGCTCGAAGGCGTAGCTCATGTGGATGTAGTCCGAGCCGCCGGTATATTCGCCCAGCACCTCGAGCCCGCGCTGGTCCTCGCCGATCTCGCCGACCGCGGCGGCGTTGTAGCGGTTCATCAGCGTGCGGAGCTTCTTCAGGAACAGAAGATTCTCGGGCTGGGTCTTGTCGTAGAGATGGTTCTGCCAGGTATAGGGGTTCACCGCGGGCGCGGTGATCGGGTTGCGCTCTTCGGGCGGCAGGGCCGGGTTGTCGCGCAACTCCTTGTCATGGACATAGAAGTTGATCGTATCGAGCCGGAAGCCGTCGACGCCGCGGTCGAGCCAGAACTCGGCGGTGTCCAGAAGCGTCTTCTGCACCTCGGGTTCGTGAAAGTTCAGGTCGGGCTGCTCGGCCAGGAAATTGTGCAGGTAATACTGGCAGCGGCCCGGATCCCATTGCCAGGACGAGCCACCGAAGATCGACAGCCAGTTATTGGGCGGCGTGCCGTCGGGCTTGGCATCGGCCCAGACATACCAGTTGGACCTGGGATTGTCCTTGGACTGGCGGCTCTCGACGAACCAGGGATGGTCGATCGAAGTATGCGACAGCACGAGGTCGATCAGCACCTTCAGGCCCAGCCGGTGCGCCTCGGCGATCACCGTGTCGAAATCACCCAGCGTGCCGAACATCGGGTCGACATCGCAGTAATCCGACACGTCATAGCCGAAATCGCGCATCGGCGACTTGAAGAAGGGCGAGATCCAGATCGCGTCCACGCCGAGCGAGGCGACATGCTCGAGCCTCCGGGCGATGCCCAGAAGGTCGCCGACGCCGTCGCCGTTGCTGTCCTGGAAGCTCCGCGGATAGATCTGGTAGATCACCGCGCCGCGCCACCAGTCGGCGTGTTTGTCGAGCCCCGCCGGAACGGGACGCTTGGCCGTCTTGTTCATGATCGTCTCACTTGACCGAGCCGGCCAGAAGGCCGCGCACGAGATAGCGTTGCATCGCGAAGAACACGAAAAGCGGAACCGCGATGGAGATGAAGGCCGCGGCCGCCAGGATGCCCCAGTCGCCGCCGCGCGAGCCCAGAAGGTCGTCGGCGATCTTGACCGTCATCACCCAGCTCTCCGAGTTGGACGGCAGGAACACCTTGGCCACGAGAAGGTCGTTCCAGGTCCAGAGGAACTGGAAGATCGCGAAGCTCGCCAGCGCCGGGAAGGACAAGGGCAGGACGATCTTGGTGAAGACCTGGAAATCCGTGGCCCCGTCGACCTTGGCGCTCTCGATGATGTCGCGTGGCAGTCCGACCATGTAGTTGCGCAAGAGATAGATCGCGAGCGGCATGCCGAAGGCCGTATGCGCCAGCCATATCCCGAGGAAACTCTGTCCGATCCCGACCGCGTTGTGCAGTTGCAGGAGTGGCACGAGCGCGAGCTGCAAGGGCACCACCAGAAGACCCACCACCATCGCGATCAGGAACCCCCTGCCCGCGAAATCCATCCAGGCGAGCGCATAGGCCGCGAAGGCCGCGACGAGGATCGGGATGATCGTGGCCGGGATCGTCACCGTCAGCGTGTTGATGAAGGCCCGGTCCATGTTGTCCGAGGTCAGGATCTGCTCGTAGTTCTGCAAGGTGAACTCGGGCGGCGTCTCGGCGGTGATGTAGACGGACGGGTCGCGGCTGATCTCGTCCGCGTCGCGATAGACGAAATCGCCATTGGCCGCGATGCTGAGTGATCGGTCGAAGACCTCGGTGCCGGGGATGATCTCGTTGCCGTCCTCGTCGGTCTCGGGGAAGCTTGCCGCCTCGCCCAGGGGATGCTGGACCTCGATGCGGGTGTCGTCGATCTTGCCGTCTTCCTCGCGCACGTCGATGCGGTAGCGGGCATAGACCGTGCCCGGCTCCGCCGCGCCCGGCGCGGTGGCGGCGATCCCGAAGCCCGAGACCGTGCCGGAACCCGCGACATCGGGCGAGGAGAAGACATTGCCCTCGAGCACGAAGATGTCGCCATCGGGCCGCGCATCGGCGGCCGAAGGGTTGATGCGATAGGCCTGCTCGACCGGGAACATCGCGCTCCACCAGCCGGATTCCGAGATCTGTTCGCGCTCCCGGAACGACGAGACCAGAAGGCCCACGGTCGGGATCAGCCAGATCAGCACCAGAGCGATCACGCTCAGGTTGGTGACGATGGAAAGGCCCGATTTCTGTCCTGCGATATTGTCCATGTCCCTGCCCTCCCTCAGCGCATTTCTTTCCGCGCCTGGCGGATGTTCCAGACCATCACCGGCAGCACGATGATCATGATCACGAAGGCCACGGCGGTCGCCCGGCCGTCATCGCGGAACATGTAATCCATCATGTAACTCGGCAGGATCTCGGTATCGAAATTGCCCCCCGTCATCGCATAGACGATGTCGAAGACCTTCAGCACGAGGATGGTGATCGTGGTCCACACCACGACGATCGTGCCCATGATCTGCGGGACCTTGATCTTGAAGAAGATCTGGAACGGGTTCGCCCCGTCGATGATCGCGGCCTCGATGGTCTCTTCGGGGATGCCGCGCAGCGCCGCCGAGAGGATCACCATGGCAAAGCCGGTCTGGATCCAGACGAGGATCACCATCAGGAAGAAGTTGTTCCAGAACGGGATCTGCAGCGGGTCGATGGGCCCGAGCCCGATCACGTCGCGCAGCGCGTTGATGATGCCGATATCGGGGTCGTTGGCGTAGACAAACTTCCAGATCAGCGAGGCGCCGACGAAAGAGATCGCCATCGGCATGAAGATCAGCGATTTCGCGATGTTGCCCCATTTCAGCCGGTCGGTGAGCTGCGCCACGAGAAGGCCCAGGAACGTCGCCGCGGCGGGCACGAAGAGCGCCCAGAGCACGTTGTTGAAAAACGCGGTGCGGAAGCCCTCTTCCGAGAACATCTGGGTGTAGTTGCCGAGCCCGATGAACGTGTCGCCCGAGCGGTTGTAGAGCGAGCGCCAGAACGAGCCGACCACCGGGTAGACGAGGTAGAGCCCGAGCGCGAACATCGCCGGAAAGAGGAAGAGCCAGGGCCGGACCATCGTGGCGCGGTTGATGTTGCGCCCGTGGTCGTCGTCGCGGGGCGGGAAGATCACCTTGTCGAGGATCATGTTCGACAGGAAGAAATATCCCACGCATCCGCCGACGCCGATGATGATGGTGATGATGCCCTGAATGATCGGTGACATGGTCGGCCCTCCCCCTGGGACGCGCGCGGCTGGAACCCGCGACGGTCTTGCCGCCGCCCGGAGGGTCTCCGGGCGGCGAAACTGTCTGTCAGGCGATTACTGGATCGAGTCCCAGCGGTCCTGGATGGTCTGGGTGACGTCCTCGGCGGACGCGCCGGTGACGTAGTCGACCATGCCGCTCCAGAAGGCGCCCGCGCCGATCTCCGACGGCATCAGGTCCGAGGCGTCGAAGCGGAAGGTCGAGGCATCCTGGAGGATCTCGCCCATCGCGCGCTGGGTGTCGGTGGCATAGGCCTCGAGATTGACGCCCGCATGCGCCGTCAGGAAGCCGTCCTGCGCCATCCAGAGCTCATGCGCGATCGGGGTCTTCAGGTATTCCAGCACCGCGGTCGCACCCTCGGAGGGGTTGGTGATGCCGAAGAGCGTGCCAGCCCCCAGAACCGGGCTGCCCAGGTCCTTTTCCTCGAAGGCCGGGAAGTAGAAGAAGTCCACGTCCTGGCCGAGCTCGGTGCCATCCGGGAAGAAGGCCGGGATGAAGGAGGCCTGACGGTGCATGTAGCACTCGGGCGGGATCGCGAAGAGGCCCGCCGGGCTGTCGCGGAAGTCGGTGGTGGCCACGTTGGCCGCGCCGCCCTGCACGAAATCGTCGTTGCGGGCGAACCAGCCGAACTCCTCGATCGCGCCGATGACGGCCGGATCGGTGAAGGGCAGCTCGTTCGTCACCCACTGGTCATAGACCGACGGGTCCTGCGTGCGCAGCATCATGTCCTCGACCCAGTCGGTCGCGGGCCAGCCGGTCGCCGCACCGGATCCGAGGCCGATGCACCACGGCGTGCCGCCGTCGTCGAAGATCTCCTGTGTCAGTTCCTTCAGCTCTTCCATCGTCTCGGGGATGTCGTAACCTGCCTCGTCGAAGGCGGTCGGCGAGTACCAGACGAGCGATTTCAGGTCGACGCGGTAGAACATGCCGTAGAGCGCCTCGGTCCCGTCCTCGCCCGCATAGGTGCCGAGATCGACCCAGGACTGGCCGGCCGCGAAATTGTCGCGCACCCAGTCCGAGGTGCCCTCGGGCAGCGCGGTCAGAAGACCCTGGCTCGCCATGTCGGCGGCAAGGCCGGGCTGCGGGAAGACCGCGAGGTTCGGGGCCGAGCCCGAGCGCGCGGCGATCACGATGTCCTGCTCGAAGCTGTCCGAGCCCGAGTAGTTCACGGTCGCGCCGGTGGCCTTCTCGAAGAAGTCGAAGACGATGTCGACTTTCTCTTTCTCGTTGCCGGTCCAGGGGCCGGTGATCTCGATGGTCTCGCCGCTCAGGTCATGCGCGTCGGCAAAGGCGGTGTAGCTGTCCCAGTTGAACGGCCCCTCGCCCTCGGTGATCTGCAAATGCTCGGCGGCAAGCACGCCGGTCGCGCTGACGGCGAGCACCGCGGCGGTCGTAAAGAGTGTGTTTTTCATGTGAATTCCTCCCGGTTTCATCTCACGGGATTTGCAACGGCCCCCGCAAGTAAAATTTCGCCCGCACGCAATCCAAAGCGCTTTGGGTGCCGCGAACCTGTCTGGTTCTTCGCCACATGTCAATCGGATCACTCTTGCAAAGCCAGAATTTCATTGCCGCAGCGCGGCGAAGCCCTGCACCACTTGCCCCTTTCCTCGCGGAGCCGCATGCAGTATCCAAATCAATAATTGAAAGCGCTTTGGGCCACAGGGGACGCAAGCAGCGGTGAATCTCAAGCAACTCTCGGAACATCTCGGCCTCAGCCAGACGACGGTGAGCCGCGCGCTCAACGGCTATCCCGAGGTGCGCGAAGAAACACGGCGGCGCATCGTGTCCGTCGCCCGCGAGGTCGGCTATATCCCGAACGCCCGCGCCAAGGGGCTCGCCACCGGGCGGGCCATGTCCATCGGGCACGTGATTCCCGTCTCGAAGGCCCATGAGATGGTGAACCCGGTCTTCGCCGATTTCATCTCGGGCGCCTCCGAGGTCTACACCGCCGCCGGCTACGACCTGACGCTCTCGATGGTCGAGGACGGCGCGCAGGAGGCCCGCTACCGCGACATCCGCGCCAAGGGCAATGTCGACGGGCTGATCCTGCACGGGCCCCACCGCACCGATCACCGGATCGACCTTCTGAGCGAGCTCGGCCTGCCCTTCGTGGTCCATGGCCGTGCCAGCGACATGGACGCGCCCTACTCCTGGATCGACATGAACAACCGCCGCGCCTTCAAGCGCGCGACCCAGCTTCTGATCGAGCTCGGCCATCGCCGCATCGCGCTGATCAACGGACTCGAGACAATGGATTTCGCCTGGCGCCGCCGCGAGGGATACCTCGCCGCGCTCGAGGAGGCCGGGATCGCGCCGAACCCCGAGCTGATGGTCCAGGGCGAGATGACCGAGGAGCTCGGTTATTCGGCGATGCGCAAGATGCGGGGGATGGATGCCCCGCCCACGGCCGTGCTGACCTCGTCGGTGATCACCGCCATCGGCGTCCGGCACGCCCTCGACGAGACCGGGCTGACCCTCGGCCGCGACATCAGCCTCGTCACCCATGATGACGACCTGGGCTACCTGCGCAACCGCGCCGCCGTCCCGGTCTTCACCGCCACGCGCTCCTCGGTCCGCGAGCACGGCAAGCGCGCCGCGGAAATGCTTCTGAGCCTCATTGCAGATCCCGAGACCGGACCGGTACAGGAACTGCTCGAGGCCGACCTGATCATCGGCCGCTCGACCGGACCGGCCCCCGCCCTGGAAGGACCCGTTGTATGAAACACCGCCGCGCCGATTTCCCCGACGGCTTCACCTTCGGCACCGCGACCTCCTCGTATCAGATCGAGGGGCACGGCTTCGGCGGCGCAGGCTCGACCCATTGGGACACCTATGCCGCGACCCCCGGCAACGTGGTCCGGGCCGAGGACGGGCGCGTCGCCTGCGATCATTACCACCGATACGAAGAGGACATGGACCTTGTCGCGGGCGCGGGCTTCGACGCCTATCGCTTCTCGACCTCCTGGGCGCGGGTCCTGCCCGAGGGCAAGGGCCAGCCCAACGAAGAAGGGCTCGATTTCTACGACCGTCTTGTCGACGCGATATGCGAGCGCGGCGTGAAACCGGCGCTGACGCTCTATCACTGGGAACTGCCCTCGGCGCTCTCGGATCTCGGCGGCTGGACCAATCCCGACGTCGCCAAGTGGTTCGCCGATTATGCCGAGGTGATCATGGGCCGCATCGGCGACCGGGTCTGGTCGACGGCCACGATCAACGAGTTCTTCTGCGTCACCTGGCTGAGCCATTTCCTGGGCGCGCAGGCGCCGGGGTTACGGGACATTCGCGCCACCGCAAGGGCGATGCATCACTGCCTTCTGGCCCACGGCACCGCGGCCCAGGCGCTCCGCGCGATGGGCATCGACAATATCGGCGCGGTCTTCAATCTCGAATGGGCCGAACCGGCCGAGCGCGGCGCCAAGGCGCAGCAGGCCGCCGCGATCCATGACGGTTACTACAACCGCTTCTTCATGGACGGGGTCTTCCGCGGCAGCTACCCGCAGGTCATCCTCGACGGGCTCGAAAAACATCTGCCGAAAGGCTGGGAACAGGATTTCCCGACGATCCAGGCGCCGATGGACTGGTGCGGCGTCAATTACTACACCCGTGCGATCCTCGCGCCTTCGGGCGGAGCGTGGCCTGGTCTGACGCCGGTCGAAGGCCCCCTCGAGAAAACGGTGATGGGCTGGGAGGTCTATCCCGAGGGCCTTTACCGCTTCCTCAAGCGCACCGCGCAGGACTATACCGGCGACATGCCGATCTTCGTCACCGAGAACGGCATGGCAGCGCATGATCCGATCGAGAACGGCGCGATCGAGGACCCGCAGCGCATCGCCTATATCGAGGCCCATCTCGACGCGGTTCTGCGCGCCATCGACGAAGGCGTGCCGGTTTCGGGCTATTTCATCTGGTCGCTTCTCGACAATTACGAATGGTCCTTCGGCTACAAGGAACGCTTCGGACTGGTGCATGTGGATTTCGACAGCCTTGAACGCACGCCGAAAGCCTCCTACCACGCGATCAAAGCGGCATTGGGGAGAGCGTGATGGCGGATCAGACGGCGGTTGTCGCGGATATCGGCGGCACCAATACGCGCGTTGCGCTGGCCCACGGCGCCGAGATCGAGACCGGCTCGATCCGGCGCTATCGCAATGCCGAGGTGTCGGGGCTGGGCGAAGTGCTGGAGCATTACCTGGCCGAGATCGGCGCGTCGCCCGAGGCGGCCTGCGTCGCGATGGCAGGCCCGGTGCGCGACGGCATCGGCAAGCTCACCAATCTCAACTGGTCCATCGACCGCAAGGTGATCTCGGAGGCTTCGGGTGCCACCACCGTGGCGGTGCTGAACGACCTGCAGGCGCAGGGCCATGCGCTCGACCGGCTGGGACCTGAAAGCCTGGTCCCGCTCCTGCCCGGCCAGCCCGCAAGTCCGCAGGCCGCGAAGCTCGTTGTCGGCGTCGGCACCGGTCTCAACGCCGCTCCGGTCTACCGGCTGGGCGGCCAGACGCTGGTGCCGCCCTCGGAATCAGGTCACATCACCATGCCCACGCCCGATGCCGAAACCCGGGCGCTGCGCGACTGGATCGCCCAGAAGCATCCCCAGCCCGGGATCGAGGACGCCCTGTCGGGCCGCGGCTTCGAGCGGATCTACGCCTGGCTCGCCGAGGATGCGGGCGCCGCGCCGAAGGACGCCGCCGCGATCATGGAGAGCACCGGCGACGATCCTCTCGCGGACAAGGCGGTGCGCATCTTCACCCGCATGCTCGGGCGTCTCGTCGGAGATCTGGCGCTCGTCAGCCTGCCCTTCGGCGGCATCTATCTCTGCGGCGGGGTCGCGCGCCATTTCGAGCCTCATCTGAAATCGGGCACCTTCGAAGAGGCCCTGACCGACAAGGGGCGGTTCTCCGAGTTCATGCGCCAGTTTCCCGTCCACCTCGTCGCCGACGACTATGCCGCCCTCACCGGCTCCGCCTGCCACCTCGCGGAATTGATGGGCCAGCGCGAAGACGCTGCCTAATTTCGCGCCACCGGGCTGCGACAGCCGCGCGCGGCGCCGTCATTCGCGCTTGCCATTCACATGGGCGCGCTGTTGATAGCGGTAACGCCGCCTCGATTTCGAAAGGCCAGACAGATGAATATCGCGACCCCTCCCCGCACCACCGCCGACGCGTTTCGTGACGATATCCTGCGCCATCTGACCTATGAGATCGGCACCGACCCGTCCCATGCGCAGGTGCAGGACTGGCGGCTGGCGCTGTCCTTCGCGGTCCGCGACCGGATCGTGGATTCGTGGTTCGCGGCCACCCGCAAGACCTACGAGGCCGGGGCCAAGCGCGTCTATTACCTGTCGATGGAGTTCCTGATCGGCCGTCTTCTCGAGGACGGCATCGTCAACCTGCGGCTTCTGGACGAGGCGCGCGGCGCGCTCTCGCAGCTCGGGGTCGATTTCGACACGGTCCTTTCCGACGAGCCCGACGCGGCGCTCGGCAATGGCGGTCTGGGACGGCTCGCGGCCTGTTTCCTCGAAAGCCTCTCGACGCTTGGCTGCCCCGCCTATGGCTACGGCATCCGCTACGAGCACGGGCTTTTCCGCCAGAGCTTCGAGGGCGGCCGCCAGATGGAAGCGCCCGAGACCTGGCTCCTGCAGCGCCACGCCTGGGAGTTCGAGCGCCCCGAGGCGAGCTACCCGATCGGCTTCGGCGGCAGCGTCGAGACGAAGGGCGGAACCACCGTCTGGACGCCCTCGGAATGCGTCTTCGCCGAGGCGTTCGACACGCCCATCGTCGGCTGGCAGGGCCGCTGGGCCAACACGCTGCGGCTCTGGTCGGCCAAGGCCGCGAACCCGTTCGACCTGTCCTCCTTCAACCGCGGCGCCTTTGCCGAGGCCGCCCAGCCCGAGGCGCTGGCGCGCACGATCAGCCGCGTGCTTTATCCCGACGACACCACCGAGCAGGGCAAGGAGCTGCGCCTCAAGCAGGAGTTCTTCCTGACCGCCGCCGCGCTCCGAGACATCCTGCGCCGCTTCGACAGTGAGCATGACGACCTGGGCAAGCTGCCCGCCAAGGTGGCGATCCAGCTCAACGACACCCATCCCGCCATCGCCGGGCCGGAGCTGGTCCGCATCCTGCACGACGAGCGCGGCATGAGCTTCGAGGACGCGATGGCCACCGCTACGGCCTGCCTCAGCTACACCAACCACACGCTCCTGCCCGAGGCGCTGGAAAGCTGGGGCGAAGGTCTCTTCGGCCGCCTCCTGCCGCGGCATCTGCAGATCGTCGACCGGATCGACTCGGCCCATGCCAAGGCCAACCCCTCGCGCAGCCTCTCGGTCCGGGCGGATCACCAGGTGAAGATGGGCGAGCTGTCCTTCGTCATGGCCCACAAGGTCAACGGCGTCTCGGCGCTCCATACCGGGCTGATGAAGGAAACCGTCTTCGAGGAGCTGCACCGGCTCCACCCCGACCGGATCGTGAACCAGACCAACGGCGTCACGCCGCGACGCTGGCTTCTGTCCTGCAACCCGCGGCTCTCCGGCCTGATCACCGAGACCATCGGCGAGGGCTGGGTCGATGACCTGGAGCGGCTGAAGGAGCTGGAGCCCTCGATCGAGGACGCGGGCTGGCGCCAGCGCTATGCCGACGCCAAGCGCGGCAACAAGGCCGATCTCGCGGCCTGGATGGCCGAGGCGCACGGGCTCACCGTTGATCCCGACGCGATGTTCGACGTCCAGATCAAGCGCCTGCACGAGTACAAGCGCCAGCATCTCAACATCCTCGAGGCCATCGCGCTCTGGCAGGAGATCAAGGACGCGCCCTCGGGCAACCATGTCCCGCGCGTCAAGATCTTCGCAGGCAAGGCCGCGCCCGGCTATTTCTTCGCCAAGGACATCATCCGCCTGATCAACGACGTGGCCCAGGTGATCAACGCCGATGCCGCGACCCGCGATTTCTTCCAGGTGGTGTTCCTTCCGAACTACAACGTGACGCTCGCCGAGCGCCTGATCCCGGCCGCCGATCTCTCCGAGCAGATCTCGACCGCCGGCAAGGAAGCCTCGGGCACCGGCAACATGAAATTCGCCCTGAACGGCGCGCTGACCATCGGCACGCTCGACGGCGCCAATGTCGAGATCCGCGAGCATGTCGGTGCGGAGAACTTCTTCCTCTTCGGCATGACCGCGGACGAGGTCGTCGCGCGGCGGAAGGTCGAGAACCACGCCGCCCAGGCCATCGCCGCCGATCCGCGCCTGAAGCGCGCGCTCGACGCGATCAAGGACGGTCTCTTCTCGCCCGACGAGCCGGATCGCTACGTGCATATCGTCGAGAACCTGTCGGGACCGGACTACTTCCTCGTCTCCTCGGACTTCACCGATTACTGGCGCGCCAGCCGCGAGGTCGATGCCGCCTATGCCGATGCGGAGACATGGACGCGCAAAGCCGCTCTCAACACCGCGAGATCGGGTTGGTTCTCGTCGGATCGCACGATCCGTGGTTACATGAGCGACATCTGGAACGCGGAAAGCCTTCTGACAGGCTGAAAATCGGTCGATACGTTGAACGTCGGAAGCGGGGGTCTAAGCTAGGCAGCATGGCACAGAACAAAGACCTCCCCCCGCTCGACCGTCTCCGCAGTGTTTCCGAAGGCACCTGCGACGACGTCTTTTCCCTCCTCGGCCCGCGCGGCGCGGGAGAGACCAGGACCGTGACCGCATTCGATCCCGGAGCGGTTGAGATGTGGGCGGTGATCGGAAACCAGCAATACCCGCTCGCCCCGGTCGAGGGCGTCCCGGGAACCTTCCACGGACCGGTCCCGGGCGACGCGCCCTACGGGCTGCGCGGCGCCAATGCCGGCGGTGTCTGGGACACCGAGGACACCTACCGCTTCGGCCCGGTCCTGGGCGAGATCGACGAGTATCTCCTGGGCGAAGGCACCCATAAGCGGCTCTGGACGGTGCTCGGCGCGCATGTGATGGAGCACGAGGGCGTCTACGGCACGCATTTCGCGGTCTGGGCGCCCAACGCCCGGCGCGTCTCGGTCGTCGGCGATTTCAACCTCTGGGACGGCCGGCGGCATGTCATGCGGCGGCGCGGCGCGACCGGCGTCTGGGAGATCTTCCTGCCCGGTCTCGGCGAAGGCACCGTCTACAAATACGAGATCGTCGGCGCGCATGGCGCGGTCCTGCCGCTCAAGGCCGACCCGGTCGGCTTCGGCTCGCAGCACCCGCCGGAGAACGCCAGCGTCGTGCGCGACATCCGCGGCTATGGCTGGTCGGATCAGGAGTGGATGGAGACCCGCGCCAAGGCCAATGGCCGCGAGGCGCCGATCTCGGTCTACGAGGTGCATCTGGGCTCGTGGCGGCGAAAGGAGAACGGGCGGCGCATCTCCTATGTCGAGGCCGCGACCGAGCTGGTCGAGTATGTCCGCGACATGGGCTTCACCCATATCGAGCTGCTGCCGATCTCGGAATATCCGTTCGACGGCTCCTGGGGCTACCAGCCCGTGGGCATGTTCGCGCCCACCGTCCGCCACGGTCCTCCGCATGAGTTTCGCGATCTGGTCAACGCGGCGCACAAGGCCGGGATCGGCGTCATCCTCGACTGGGTGCCGGGCCATTTCCCGACCGATCCGCACGGGCTCGGCCAGTTCGACGGCACCGCCCTCTACGAGCATGCCGACCCGCGCGAGGGGTTCCACCAGGACTGGAACACGCTGATCTACAATTACGGGCGCACCGAGGTGAAGAACTACCTCGTCTCCAACGCCTTGTACTGGCTCGAGGAATACCACACCGACGGGCTGCGCGTGGATGCGGTCGCCTCGATGCTCTACCGCGACTACTCGCGCAAGGACGGCGAGTGGGTGCCGAACAAGGATGGCGGGCGCGAGAATTACGAGGCCATCGACGTGCTCCGCACGATGAACTCCGAGACCTATGGCGAATGCCCCGGGATCATGACGGTGGCCGAGGAAAGCACCTCGTTCCCCAAGGTCTCGCGGCCGGTCTATGACGGCGGGCTCGGCTTCGGGTTCAAGTGGAACATGGGCTGGATGAACGACACGCTCGAATACATCAAGAAGGACCCGATCTACCGCAAGCATCACCATCACCAGATGACCTTCGGGCTGCACTACGCCTTCTCCGAGAACTTCATCCTGCCGATCAGCCATGACGAGGTCGTGCATGGCAAGGGCTCGATGCTGAACCGGATGCCGGGCGGCGAATGGGAGAAATTCGCCAACCTGCGCGCCTATTACGGGTTCATGTGGGGCCACCCCGGCAAGAAGCTTCTCTTCATGGGACAGGAGTTCGCCCAGGGCCACGAGTGGAACCACAACGCCCAGCTCGACTGGGCGGCGGCCTCGGGCGGCTATCACAAGGGCATCCAGTCCCTCGTGCGCGACCTGAACCGGCTCTATGCCGACACGCCCGCGCTGCACGTCAAGGATTGCGACCCCGAGGGCTTCCAGTGGATCGAGGCCAACGATGCCGAGCGCTCGGTCTATGCCTGGATCCGGCGCGGCCATCCCGGCGACGCCGAGGTGGTGGTGCTCGCGAATTTCACGCCGGTCGAACAGACCGCCTATCGGGTCGGCATGCCGCAGGCCGGCACATGGCGCGAGGCGCTCAACACCGATGCCGGCCTCTACGGGGGCGGCGATCGCGGCAACATGGGCAGCGTGGAGGCCGTGGAGGACGGCTTCAACGGTCAGCCCGCGCAGGCGACGGTGGTGATCCCGCCGCTTTCGGCCGTCTTCCTGGTCAAGGAATGACGGCCCGCCCGCGACACATGCATGGCCGCAGCACCCGCGACAGCGGGCGCGGCGCAATAAGGGGGGGAGGAACCAAAATGAACGTGACCTCGGGACGGCTGACCAGCCGGACGATGGCCTTCGTGCTCGCCGGTGGGCGCGGCTCTCGGCTGAAGGAACTGACCGACCGGCGGGTGAAACCGGCGGTCTATTTCGGTGGCAAGACGCGGATCATCGATTTCGCGCTGTCGAACGCGATGAACTCCGGCATCCGCAAGATGGCCGTGGCCACCCAGTACAAGGCCCACAGCCTGATCCGGCACTGCCAGCGCGGCTGGAACTTCTTCCGCGCCGAGCGGAACGAATTTCTCGACATCCTGCCCGCCTCGCAGCGGGTGGACGAGAGCATGTGGTATCGCGGCACCGCGGATGCCGTCGCGCAGAACATCGACATCATCGACAGCTACGGCGTCGATTACGTGCTGATCCTCGCTGGCGACCACATCTACAAGATGGATTACGAGAAGATGATCCGTCACCATGTCGATGCGGAGGCCGACGTCACCATCGGCTGCCTCACCGTCCCGCGCGAGGAGGCCTCGGCCTTCGGGGTGATGGCGATCGACGAGAAGGACGTGATCACCTCGTTCCTGGAGAAGCCCAAGGACCCGCCGGGCACGCCGGACGACCCGTCCGTGGCGCTGGCGTCGATGGGCATCTACGTCTTCCGCTGGGATTTCCTGCGCGATCTCCTGACCCGCGACGCCGAGGACGACAATTCGAGCCATGATTTCGGCAACGACCTGATCCCCGAGATCGTCAAGAACGGCAAGGCGCAGGCCCATCGCTTCGAGGACAGCTGCGTGCGCTCGGTGCCGGGCGCACCCTCCTACTGGCGCGACGTGGGCACGGTGGACGCCTTCTGGAAGGCCAATATCGACCTAACCGATTTCGATCCCGATCTCGATCTCTGGGACAAGGACTGGCCGATCTGGACCTATTCCGAGCTCTCGCCTCCGGCGAAGTTCATCCATGACGAGGCCAACCGGCGCGGCAACGCGGTCTCGAGCCTCGTCTCGGGTGGCTGCATCATCTCGGGCACCGAGATCCGGCGCTCGCTTCTCTTCACGCAGGTCCACACCAACAGCTTCGCGTCGCTCGAAGGCGCGATCGTGCTGCCCTACGTCACCGTCGGCCGCCACGCGCGGCTGAAAAACGTGGTGATCGACCGGGGCGTCCACATCCCCGAAGGCCTCGTCGTCGGCGAGGACCCGGAAGAGGACGCCAAGTGGTTCCGCGTCTCCGAGGGCGGGATCACCCTGATCACCAGCTCGATGCTCGCCAGGAGAGACGCCGACTCATGACCCGCGTCCTGTCCGTCACTTCCGAATGCGTCCCCCTGGTCAAGACCGGGGGGCTTGCAGACGTGGCGGGCGCCCTGCCCGGCGCCCTGGCGCCTCTGGGCGTCGAGATGCGCACGCTCCTGCCGGGCTATCCGGCGGTGATGGGCGCGATTTCGGGCGGCGAGACGCATGACCTTGGCAAAGTCTTCGGCGCGCCGGCGCGGCTGGTGACGGGGCTTCTGGGCGAAACCAGGCTCTACGCGCTCGACGCGCCGCATCTCTTCGACCGTTCGGGCGGGCCGTATCTCGGACCGAACGGGCGGGACTGGCCGGACAATCCGGTGCGCTATGCCGCGCTCAGCCTTGTCGCGGCGCGGATCGCGACCGAGGGGGTCGGCGACTGGGTGCCGGACGTCCTCCATTGCCATGACTGGCAGGCCGGGATCGCGCCGCTCTACGCCCGCGAAAGCGGCGCCAAGGCCGCGAGCGTTCTGACGATCCACAACGTGGCCTTCCAGGGCCTTGCGCCCGCGGCGATGCGCGAGACGCTGCGCCTGCCCGAGAGCGGCTATACCAGCGAGGGCTTCGAATACTGGGGGCAGATCTCGGCGCTGAAGGCCGGGATGCTCTGGTCCGACGCGATCACCACGGTAAGCCCGACCTACGCCGCCGAGCTTCTGACCCCCGAATTCGGCATGGGCCTCGACGGCGTCCTGCGCGCCCGGGCGAATGTCCTGACCGGCATCCTGAACGGCATCGACCTCGAGGCCTGGTCGCCGCCCTACAAGAGCCCGCGCGGCAAGGCGCGCCACACCGCGGCACTCCGGCAGGAGTTCGACCTGCCCGAGAGCGACGGGCCGCTCTGCGTGGTGATCTCGCGGCTGACCGAGCAGAAGGGTCTCGACATGCTGCTCGACGCCCTGCCCGCACTTCTCGACCAGGGTGGGCAACTGGCGCTTCTGGGCTCGGGCGACGCCCGTCTCGAAGCCGCGTTCCGGCAGGCCGCGCTCCGCCACGCGGGCGTCGCCGTCCGCATCGGTTACGACGAAGCGCTCTCCAAGCGCATGATCGCCGGGGGCGACGCGATCCTCGTGCCCTCGCGCTTCGAGCCCTGCGGGCTGACCCAGCTTTACGGGCTGCGCTACGGCACGCTGCCGGTCGTGGCGATGACCGGAGGACTGGCCGATACGGTGATCAACGCGAGCCCCGCCGGACTGGACGCGGGCTGCGCCACGGGCCTGCAGGTTCTGCCGATCACCACCGCGGCCCTCGCTGGTGCGCTCACCAAGCTCTGCGCGCTCTGGCGCGACAGGACCGTCTGGCAGACGATGATGAAAAATGCCATGGCACAGCCGGTCGGCTGGGATCGTTCCGCCGCCGCTTACCGCGATCTCTACGAGGCGCTTACAGGACCCCGATGACACTCTCCTCCTCTCTCGCTCCGGGGCTTGCCGCGCCCCTGGGCGCTCGTTTCGACGGCGATGGCACCAATTTCGCCGTGTTCTCGCAACATGCGCGACAGATGACGCTCTGCCTCTTCTCGCCCGATGGCCGGACCGAGACCGACCGCATCGTCCTTCCCGAACGCGATGGCGATGTCTGGCACGGATACCTCCCCGGTATCCGTCCGGGACAGCTCTACGGCTACCGGGCCGACGGGCCTTACGCGCCCGAGCACGGCCACCGCTTCAATGCCAACAAGCTCCTGATCGACCCCTATGCCAAGCGCCTGACCGGGCATCCGCGCTGGCATGACGCGCTCTACGGCTACACCGTCGGGCACAAGGACGAGGACCTGAGCTTCGACACCCGCGACAGCGCGCCCTTCATGCCGAAATGCGTCGTGGAGGATCCGAGCTTTTCCTGGGGCGATGATGTGCCGCCCGCCAAGCCGATGGAGGAATCGGTGATCTACGAGGCCCATGTGAAAGGCCTGACGGCGCAGCATCCCGGCACGCAGGGCCTGAGCGGATTTCTCGCGCTCGCCTCCGAGCCGATGCTCGATCACCTGACCTGCCTGGGCGTGACCGCGATCGAGTTGCTGCCGATCCATGCCTTCGTCGACGACCGGTTCCTCGTCGACAAGGGCCTGCGCAATTACTGGGGCTACCAGACGCTCGGCTTCTTCGCGCCCGATCCGCGCTACCTCAGCGAGGGCCGTCTGCGCGAGGTCCAGCACGCGGTCGCCCGCCTCCATTCCGCCGGGATCGAGGTGATCCTCGACGTAGTCTACAACCACACCTGCGAAGGCGACCAGATGGGTCCGACCTTTGCCTACAAGGGGCTCGACAATGCCAGCTATTACCGGCTGGCCGAGGACCGGCGGCACTACATCAACGACACCGGCACCGGCAACACGGTGAACATGGACCATCCGATGGTGATGCGGATGGTGATGGACAGCCTGCGCTACTGGGTCGAGACCTTCCATGTCGACGGCTTCCGCTTCGATCTCTGCGCCACGCTCGGCCGGACCAGCGCGGGCTTCGACCCGGGCTCGGCCTTCTTCGACGCGCTCCGGCAGGACCCGGTCCTGACCCGCGTGAAACTGATCGCGGAGCCCTGGGATATCGGCCCGGGCGGCTACCAGGTGGGCGCGTTCCCGCCGCCCTTTTCCGAGTGGAACGACAAGTATCGCGACGGCGTCCGCCGGTTCTGGCGCGGCGACGACCTGATGGCGCCCGAGCTTGCCAACCGGATCACAGGCTCGGCCCAGCAGTTCGACCATTCGGGCCGTCCCGCGACCGCGAGCGTCAACCTCGTGACCGCCCATGACGGCTTCACCCTGGCCGACGTGACCTCTTACGTGGAGCGCCACAACGAGGCCAATGGCGAGGACAACCGCGACGGCCACGGCGACAATGCCAGCGCCAATTTCGGCGTCGAGGGGCCGACCGACGATCCCGAGGTCATCGCCGCGCGCGCGCTCCGTCGCCGCAACATGCTGGCCACGCTACTGCTGAGCCAGGGCACACCGATGCTCCTGGCCGGGGACGAGTTCGGCAATTCGCAGCACGGCAACAACAACGCCTATTGCCAGGACAACGAGATCGGCTGGCTCGACTGGGCCAATGCCGATTGCGAGATGATGCTCTTCGTCCAGAAGCTCATCGCCTTCCGCAAGGCGCATCCGATCCTGCGCCAGAAGCGGTTCCTGCATTCGCGCGAGCGGATCGTCGACGGGATCGAGGATCTGTTCTGGTGGCGCGAGGATGGCGAGCAGATGACCGATGCCGACTGGCTCGACGCCGACCGGCAGGTGATTTGCGCCGAGATGCGGATGGCCTCGGGCACGCCGCGCTACGCGCAGCGCGAAGAGGCTCTTTTCGTGGTGTTCAATGCCGGGGGCGAGGTCGCGCTGACCATGCCCGCGCCGCCCGAGGGCTGGCACTGGGTCAGCCATATCGACACCGCGCGCCCCAAGCACGGGACCGAGCCCGCAGGCGACACGGTCGCGCTGGCCGGAGCCTCGGTCCGGGTCTTCGTGCTGGAGGCCGCATGAGCGCGCGCTACGCTCTTGCACGGCGGCTCGGCATCCTGCCGGGCTATACCGACGCGACCGGCGCGCGGCATGACACCACGCCCGAGACCCGCGACGGTCTCCTCGCGGCAATGGGCTTCGCGCCTGCCTCCGAGGCCGAGGCGGAAGAGGCGCTGGCCACCCTGCCCGCGCCCGACACCTTGCCCGAATGGGTGATCTCAGAGGCCGGGAGCGCCCCTGTGCTCGACATCCCCGAGGGTCAGGACTGGCAGATCTTCCTTGAAAATGGCGAGGGCGACGAAGGCACCGGGCCGGAGCTGCCTGCCCTGCCGATCGGGCGGCACCGGCTGGAAAGCGGCGGCGCGACCTGCTGGATCCTCTCGGCGCCAGGGTCCCTTCCCCTGCCCGATCGCGGCTGGGGTCTCATGGTCCCGCTCTGGGGCCTGCGCGACGCGGCCACGGGCGGGATCGGCGACTACCGCGATCTCGCGCGCATGGCCGAGGGGGCCGCGCGGCATGGCGCGGGCTTTCTCGGGATCAACCCGGTCCATGCCGGGTTTCCGAGCGACGAGACGGCCTTCTCGCCCTACACGCCATCGCATCGCCGCCGCCTCTCGACGCTGCATATCGCCACCGGCATGCAGCGGCCCGAAAGCGGGCGGTTGATCGACTACTACACCGAGATCCCCGCGCAGAACGCCGCGCTCGAAGGCGTCTTCGAACGCGCGGCGCTGACCGGGTTCCTGCCCTGGCTTGCCGAGGAGGGCGAGGCGCTGACCCGCTTCGCCACCCACCAGGCGCTCTCGGAAATTCATGGGCCCTACTGGAACACATGGCCCGCGGCCCTGCAGGACCCGGAGAGCCCCGAGACGCGGCAGGCGGCGCGGGAGATGGCCGAGCGGCTGAGGTTCCACGCCTGGCAGCAATTCGAAGCCGAGCGGCAGCTCGACGCCGCGCAGGCGCGCGCCCGCGCGGCGGGCATGACGCAGGGGCTCTATCTGGATCTCGCGGTCGGCACCCATCCCCACGGCGCCGAAACCTGGGAGGATCGCGCGAGCTTTGCCTCCGGGGCCTCGCTTGGTGCGCCGCCCGACGCCTTCGCGCGCGACGGTCAGAACTGGAACCTCGCGCCCTTCAACCCCGCGCATCTGATCGCCACGGGCTTCCAGGCGCTGGCCGAGACGCTGCGGCGGCAGCTCCGCTTCTCGGGGCTTCTGAGAATCGACCATATCCTCGGCTTCGAGCGCGCCTTCTGGGTGCCCGACGGCGCGCCCGGCGCCTATGTGCAGATGCCGCGGGAGGCGATGCTGGCCGTCGCCCGGATCGAGGCCGCCCGCGCGGGCGCGAGCATCGTCGGCGAGGATCTCGGCAACATCCCCGAAGGTCTCGGCGAGGCGATGGCGCGCTCAGGCATCCTCGGCTGCCGCGTCTCGATCTTCGAGCAGCATTGGGGCGAGGACCGCTTCCGCGCGCCCGGGGACTACACCGAGGCCGCCATCGCCAGCTTCTCGACCCATGACCTGCCCACCTGGACCGGCTGGCGCGGCGCGCGCGAGATCGAGGCGCGCCGCCTCATCGGCGTCACGAGCGAAACCGATGCCGACTGGCTGAGCGGCGAACGCACAGCCGAGGTCGAGCGCTTCGACCGGCTGAGCGCCGGGTATTCCGACGCCGTGCCGGACAGCGCCGAGAGGATGCACGCCACCCTCGCCGCGGCCGCCTCGCGGCTTGTCGCGGTCCAGGCCGAGAACGTGCTCGAGGTGACCGAGCAGCCCAACCTGCCGGGCACCACCATCCAGTATCCGAACTGGCGGCAACGCCTGCCCAAGGGCCCCGAGGCGCTCGCCGCCGATCCGCGGCTCGCACGCACCGCCGCCATCCTGAAAGATCATGGTCGCTGAGGAGGACCCCATGGACATCATCACCGTCGAGACCTCGCCCATCGCCGGACAGAAGCCCGGCACGTCGGGACTGCGCAAGAAGACCCGCACCTTCATGGAGCGGCATTTCCTCGAGAACTTCATCCAGGCGATCTGGATCGGCATCGGCGGCGTCGCCGGCAAGACGCTCGTTCTGGGCGGCGACGGGCGCTACTTCAACGACCGCGCCGCGCAGGTGGTGCTGCGCATGGCCGCGGCCTCGGGCGCGACCAAGGTGATCGTCGGCCAGAACGCGATCCTGTCGACCCCGGCGGCCTCGAACCTGATCCGCCAGCGCAAGACCGATGGTGGCATCATCCTGTCGGCCAGCCACAATCCCGGCGGCGAGGACGGCGATTTCGGCGTCAAGTTCAACACCGCCAATGGCGGCCCGGCGCCCGAGGGCGTGACCGCGAAGATTTTCGAGGCCACGAAGGACCTCACCTCCTACCAGATCATGGAGGCGCAGGATGTCGACCTCTCGGTCCTCGGCACGACCTCGATGGGGCGGATGGAGATCGAGGTGGTCGATCCCGTCACCGATTACCAGGCGCTGATGGAGACGATCTTCGATTTCGACAAGATCCGCGCGCTGATCGCGGGCGGCTTCACCCTGCATTTCGACGCCATGCACGCGGTCACCGGGCCTTACGCCAAGGCGATCCTCGAAGGCGCGCTCGGCGCACCCGAGGGCTCGGTGGTCAACGCCGTGCCGCTGCCGGATTTCGGCCAGGGCCACCCCGATCCCAACCCGATCTGGGCCAAGGATCTGATGGACCGCATGTTCGGCGACACCGCCCCCGATTTCGGCGCGGCGTCCGACGGCGATGGCGACCGCAACATGATCGTCGGCAAGAACATCTACGTCACGCCGTCGGACAGCCTTGCCGCGCTGGCCGCCAATGCCACGCTCGCGCCCGCCTATGCCGACGGCCTCAAGGCCGTCGCGCGCTCCATGCCGACCTCGCGAGCGCTCGACCGGGTCGCGCTCAGGCTCGGCTGCGACTGCTACGAGACACCCACCGGCTGGAAGTTCTTCGGCAATCTCCTCGACGCGGGCCGCGCCACGCTCTGCGGCGAGGAAAGCGCCGGGACCGGCTCGGATCATGTCCGCGAGAAGGACGGGCTCTGGGCCGTGCTTTTCTGGCTTAACATTTTGGCAGAGCGCAAGATTTCCGTCGCCGATCTGATGGCCGACCATTGGAACAGCTACGGCCGGAACTACTATAGCCGCCATGACTACGAAGCCGTCGACAGCGACAATGCAGAGGCCCTGATGGAGGGATTGCGCGCCAAGCTTGCGGATCTGCCCGGAAAGAGCTTCGCCGGGCTCACGGTGGAATCCGCCGACGAGTTCGCCTATGACGACCCCGTCGACGGGTCGCGCAGCGAAGGCCAGGGCCTCCGCGTGACCACCTCGGGCGGCGGTCGGATCGTCTTCCGCCTGTCTGGCACCGGCACCGAGGGCGCGACGCTGCGCGTCTATCTCGAACGGGTCGAAACCGACCCCGCCGAGCTCGACATGGACCCGCAAGAGGCGCTGGCCGGCATCATCGCCGCTGCCGAGGCGTTGGCGGGCATCCGAGAACATACGGGCCGCGACGCGCCGGATGTCATCACCTGACACCGGCCGCCCGCGCCGCGGCCCAGACCGAACCGAAGAAGGACCCGACATGACGCTTTCCTCCCGGATCGCCTTTGACGAAGCCGCCGCCTCCGCGCGAGCCAGGGCCTGCGAACAGAGCCTGATGACCGCGCCGACCCGGTTCGACGCCGAGCGCGAGATCGCGCGCAGTCTCGGCGGCCAGATCGACGAGACCGGGCTGGCGAGCTTCGGATTCTGGGTGCCGGAGCTGCAGGATCAGCGGGTGCCCTCGGGCGATATCTTCCTCGAGATCCTGAGCCCCACCGAACCTCTCGACCTGACCCGCTCGCACCAGGAGCTCCGCTTCGAGCGTGCCTTCGTTCCGGTGATCCGCACCGAGAACCATTGCTTCGCCTGCGTCACCGGCATGAAGGCCGGAACGCGCGCGGAGATCGGCGATTTCTACTGCCTCGTCTGGCGCGACGCCGAGGATCGCTGGCACCGCATCCTCGACCCGCTCGCCATGTCGCTGCCCTTCGGCGCCTTTGCCCCGGCCGAGCTCTACGACGTCGCGGCGATGCAGGCCGCGCGCGGCGATACCGCCTATTGGGAGGCGCTGAAATCCGAGGCCCCGCACAAGTTCGGACCGGTCTCGAACATCCTGCAGGTCCACATCCCGACCGCCACCGCAAGCGGCACCATCGCCGGTCTCACCCGGCAGTTCGAACGCCTCGCCGCCCGCGTCAAGGCGGGCCTCGCACTCGAGCCCTCCGAGCAGATTTTCATGGGCTACGACGCCGTGCAGCTCCTGCCCGTCGAGCCGACCACCGTCTACGAGAAAGGCCCCGCCTTCTGGCAGGAGAGCAATATCACCGACGAGAGCGTCTTCGTCTCGCTCCTGCGCCCCGACACCACCAACTGGGGCTATGACGTGGTGATCTCCGGCATGGCGACGGTGAACCCGGTGCTCCTCGAGACCGGACGCCCCGACGAGCTGATCGACCTCGCCTCGGTTCTGCACAGCTTCCCCGGCGGCCCCAAGAAGCTGGTCTTCGACGTGGTCTACGGCCATTCCGACAACCAGGGTCTCGATGCGCTCAATGGCCATTTCTTCGCCGGGCCGAACATGTACGGCCAGAACCTCGACTACCAGAACCCCGCGGTTCGGGCGATCCTCCTCGAGATGCAGCGCCGCAAGGTGAATTTCGGCGCCGATGGCGTCCGGGTCGACGGCGCGCAGGATTTCAAATGGTGGGACGCCGCGGCGCAGGAGATGCGTCACGACGACGATTATCTACAGCTTATGGCCGATCTCGAACAGGAGGTCGCGGGCACCACCTACCGGCCCTGGTTCGTCTTCGAAGATGGCCGCCCCTGGCCCGAGGAGGACTGGGAGCTTTCCTCCTCCTACCGCTCGGTGATCGAGATGCAGCGCGACGGCGACGTATTCCAGTGGGGCCCGCTGACCTTCGCCCACAACACGCCGTTCCTCTACACCTTCTGGCTGGGCAAGTACTGGCGCATCCGCGAATGTCTCGAGGTCGGCGCGAACTGGATCTCGGGCACCTCGAACCACGACACGCTGCGCCGCGGCACCCAGGTCAGCCCGAAAATGAACATCAACACCCGCCTGGGCCAGACCCGGATGGAGATCCTCGACAAAGCCTATGACAACCCCGCGGTCCATGTGCTGACCTATGTGGCCCTGCCGGGCGTGCCGATGGATTTCCTCAACGCCATGGCCCGCGCCTCTTGGGGCTTCATCCGCAACCAAGACGACCGCTACGGCGTCAAGGTGGTGGCCGAAGAGGCGATCTCGCTCAAATGGCAGGTCGACGAATACGCCTATTCGATCCCGTCGAACTTCCGCCGCCTCAAGGAGCTGGGCTTCGAGACCCGGGCCGAGCTCGCGCGGTTCTGCGAGTTCCTGCCCGCGCTGGTCGAGGTGACGGAATACGACCTCGAAGACATCGCCCGCCTCCTGAACGCCACCGACCCCCAACTCGCGGGCCCGCATTACTCGGTCGACGCGCTGAAATCCGTGGCGCGGGCCTGGATGGACGACATGCATGACTACTGCAACGTCACCCACAGCTTCGGCGGTCTCGACCCGGCGCAATGCGCCTTCACCCTGGGCCTGCGCGAGTTCCGCGCCGCCCGACCGTGGCTGCGCGACAATTACGGCCCCGAGGATCACTTCTCCTACCGCCAGCCGCTCGAAGGCCGGACGCTCTTCACCGCGCTCCGCAACGGCCCGGACGGCGAACAGGTCTACACAGTGATCCACATGGAGGGGAAACCGACCCCCGATCTCGACCCGCTCCGCCTCGGCGTTCCGGGCACCGAGGGCTTCGGCTGGAAATGCGCGCTCCGCACCCCGGCGATCGGTCCGGACTACCTCTCGGGCCCGATCGTCCTGAAGGACTCCATGGCGCTGGTCTTCACCCGCAAACGCTGAGCCCCGAGGGCCCCGTCCGTCTCCACCCGGGCGGGTCCCGAACCCGCCGCTCCGCAGAGCCAACCGAACACGCCGGGCGCGCCACTCATGGCTCTCATCTGTCCGGAAATATCCCGGGGAGCGCGAGGGGCAGCGTCCCTCGCCCGCTTGATGATCGGAAACGATCAGCAAGCCAGACATGCGCGCGGCCCCAAAGGGCCGCGCTCCGCCTGACCGGAAATTCAGTAGAGCCCGCCCGAGGACATCGACCCGAAGCTCGCTTTCGGCCCGACGATTCCGGTCCGCCCGGACGAGGTCGTCACCCGCTTCGGACCCGCCCCGTTCGGCTGGATGATGTCGAACCCGGAGCCCATCGCGAAGCCGCCGTCGAACTGGATGCCGAAGAGCGGCTCCTCGCCTTGGCGGAAACATTCCGACACCACGTTCTCGCCCGAGGCGCCGTCGGAGAGGCGCGCGCCGGTGAAGCGGTCGATCTTGATGAACTGGCACTGGGTCGGCACCTTGAACTTGCCGCCGCCGTATTTCTCGACCGCCTTCAGCATGAACTGCTGGAAGACCGGCCCGCAGAGACCGCCGCCCGAGGCCCCTGACCCAAGGCTCCGCGGCGTGTCGTAGCCGATATAGCAGCCCGCGACGATGTTTGAGGTGAAGCCCACGAACCACACGTCCTTGGCGTCGTTGGTGGTGCCGGTCTTGCCCGCCGTGGGCACCGGCAGGTTGACCGTGCCGCTCGCGGTGCCGCGCTGGACGACGCCTTCCATCATCGAGGTCAGCTGATAGGCGGTCACCGGGTCCATCACCCGCTCGCGGTCCGACACGATGCGCGGGCTCGACCCCGCCGGGATCGCTGGATCGGAACAGGTCACGCAGGCGCGCTTGTCGTGGCGGTAGACCGTGTTGCCGTAACGGTCCTGCACCCGGTCGACGAGCGTCGGCTCCACGCGTTCGCCGCCATTGGCGAACATCGCGTAGGCGGCGACCATCTTGAAGACCGTGGTCTCCTCGGAGCCGAGCGCGTTGGCTAGCACCCGGCTCATGTTGTCGTAGACGCCGAATTTCTCAGCGTAGCGGCCGACGACGTCCATGCCGACCTCCTGCGCGAGGCGCACGGTCATCAGGTTCCGCGACCGCTCGATCCCGGTGCGGAGCGGGGTCGGGCCGTAGAAGGTGTTCGACGCGTTCTTCGGACGCCAGACGCCCTGCGGCGTGTTGATCTCGATCGGTGCGTCCACGACGATCGTCGCGGGAGAATAGCCCGAGTCCAGCGCCGCGGCATAGACGAAGGGCTTGAAGGACGAGCCCGGCTGACGCTCGGCCTGGGTGGCGCGGTTGAAGACCGAATGCTGGTAGGAGAACCCGCCCTGCATCGCCAGCACGCGGCCGGTATTCACGTCCATCGCCATGAAGGCGCCCTCGACCACCGGCACCTGCCGGAGCGTCCAGCGGATAAAGCTGCCATCCTCGTCGCGGGTCATCTGCCGCACGAGCACGACATCGCCCACATCGACCAGGTCGTCGGCCACCCGGGCCGCGCCCAGGAGCTTGTCCTGTCCGTAATCGTATTTCCGCGCCCATTGCACGTCTTCGGCCGGGATCCAGTGGCCGTCCTCGTCATCCGGAACGCCCTCGATGCCGATCCGGGCCGCGGTCTCGCCGACCTCCAGCACGACCGCCGGATACCACTGGTTTTCAAGAAAGATGTCGCGCGGCACGTCCACGTCCGACAGCGCCGCGCGCCAGGCGCTCTCGGTCTCGAGAGCGGCGACATCCACCGTCTTGCGGGTCCCCCGCCAGACGCCGCGCGCCCGGTCGAAATTCTCGAGCGCCTCGCGCAGCGCCTTCGCCGCCTCGACCTGCATTTCGGGATCGAGCGTCGCGCGCACCGAGAAGCCGCCCGAGAAGAACTCGCCCTCGCCGAAGTCGCGGCTGAGCTGGCGGCGGATCTCGTCGGTGAAATAGTCGCGCGGCGGCAGCTGCTTCTGGAACGGCTCGAAATCCCCGGCCTGCACCGAGCGCAGCGGCGCCTCGCGCTCGCGCTCGTATTGCGCCTCGTCGAGATAGCCGTTCTCGAACATCTCGCGCAGCACGAAGTTGCGCCGCGCGATCAGCCGGTCGGCATTGCGGACGGGGTGGTAATCCGACGGCGCCTTGGGCAGCGAGGCGAGGAATGCCGCCTCGTGCGGGGCAAGCTCGGTCAGGGCCTTGTTGAAGTAGGTCTGCGCCGCGGCGGTGACGCCGTAGGAGTTCTGCCCGAGGAAAATCTCGTTGAGATAGAGCTCGAGGATCTTCTCCTTGCTCAGCGTCTCCTCGATCCGCGTGGCGAGGATGATCTCCTTGATCTTGCGCTCGGCGCGGCGATCGCCGCCCAGAAGGAAGTTCTTCATCACCTGCTGGGTGATGGTCGAGGCGCCGCGCACGTCGCGCCCGCGGCTCTTGACCGCGTCGACCACCGCCGCGGCGATGCCGCGCGGGTCGTAGCCCTGGTGTTCGTAGAAATTCTTGTCTTCCGCCGAGATGAAGGCCTGCTTCACCAGGTCGGGGATCTCCGCCGCCGGAGTGAAGAGCCGCCGTTCCTGCGCGAACTCGTCGATGATCCGCCCCTCGACCGAGTAGATCCGGCTGATCGTCGGCGGCGTGTATTGCGCGAGGCTCTCATGGCTCGGCAGATCCCGTCCGTACATCCAGAACACCGCGCCCAGTGACAGCGCGAACATCCCGATCCCCAGCGTCAGAAGGCTGAAGATGCCGCCGAAGAAGGACATGATGAAACGGATCATTGGGACAGGCCCCTCCAGGGCAGGCTTTCCGATCGGCACGGGTTACACAATCCCGGGCGCCGGGTCAAAACACAGATCGGCCAGCGGCCGCTCACTGCCGTCGCAGCGCAGCTAGCGCGGCGTCCTCGACGGACCAGGCCTGAAGCCCGTCCCGAATGCCCGCGGCCATGCCCGCCCGCCAGGCCGGATCGCGCAGGTTTTTGAGGTCGGCCTGGGTCGACAGGAAGCCCAGCTCTATGAGCACCGAGGGGATGTCGGCGGCTTTCAGCACCGAGAACCCCGCCTGCCGCAAGGGGCGCTTGTGGACCTGGCCGGTGGCCGAGCGGATGCCGTCGACGAGGCTCGTGCCCAGGGCGACCGAGCGCGGCGCGGTGTCGAGCCGGGCGATGTCCATCAGGACCGAGGCGACGCGGTCGTCGGCCTCGCTCAGATCGACCCCCGAGAGGATGTCGCCCCGGTCGTGCCGCTCCGCAAGCGCGCGCGAGGCGGCATCGCTGGCTTCGTCGGAGAGCGTGTAGACCGTCGCCCCACGCGCCACGCCCTCATCGAGCGCGTCGGCATGGAGCGAGATGAAGAGATCGGCGCGCGCGGCATGGGCGGCGGCGACGCGGCCCTCGAGCGACACGAAACTGTCGCTGTCCCGGGTCAGCAAGACCTCGAACCCGCCCGCCCGGCGCAGCACGTCACGCAATTCGCGCGCAAACAGCAGCATCAGATCGGCTTCGGTGTCGCCATCGGCCTCGGCTCCGGGGTCGATGCCGCCATGACCGGGGTCGAGCATCACGCGCAGAACGCCGTCACGGGCAGGCTCGACCGAGCGTTCGGTGGCCCGCGGCAGGTCCCAGCGCGGATCGGAGGGCGCGCCGGCCTTCGCGGCAAAGCTCTCGGGATCGGTGGGCAGGAGCGCGACGCGCAGTCGCGCGGCGCCGGTCGGATCGTCGATGTCGAGCTCGGCCTCGGTCACCGCCATCGGCGCGCCCAGTTCGGCAACCAGCCGAGACCAGCCGCTCCGCACCTGACCGAAGCGCAGGCCGCGGATCGCGTCGCCTGAGCGCAGCGTCTCGGGATCGGCGCCGGACCAGTCGACCTCGCGAAACTCGAGCACGAGCCGCGCGGGCGCGTCGAGCGTATAGAGCCGCCACGGCACCCCCTGGCTCAGCGCCAGATCGATCTCGGCCCCGCCGCGCCAGCCGATATCGCGCACGACGCTGGCGCCCGGATCGAACCGGGCGAGCGCGCCCAGACCTTCGGCGCCAAGCGGCACGGCGGTCAGGACCCAGACAAGGGCCGCTCTCAGAAGACTGCTCATGTGACCCTGCGGGTGCGTTGTTGATTGCCGCCAGTCTAGCCCGAATCCCCTGCCCGCATGAAGCGGAAAGAGCCTATCGGGATCGTCAGGGGGTAAGGTTCTGCTGGCTCCGCGGGCGGAGCCATCCTGCCAGGCAATGAGGTCCGGCCCTAAGGGCTCAGACCGGAAGAGCCGCCAGCGCGACGCGCCGTCCCTCGGAGAGAAGCACGTTGTAGGTCCGGCAGGCGGCGGGCGAGTTCATGACCTCGACGCCGATCCCGGCGGCTTCGATCTTCTCCCTGAGGCTCGCCGGAAGATGGGCGATCTCCGCCCCGGTCCCGACGAAGAGCACGTCGATATCGGCGGCCATGTCGAGAAGCGTGGCTGCATCCTCGAGCCCGCCCCAGGCGCGCCGCCCATTGGGCGAGACGCACAAGGCGCCCTCGACCGCGCGGCCACCGATTCGGAAGAACCCCGGGCCGTAGCCCTCGACCGGAGATGCGTCTCTGAAGGCAATTTCGCTCAGCTGCATGATGGTTACTCCATCAAGGAATGAGCAAACCCATGTTTGCACATTGCGACTAAATCACCGCCCCGCAGAAATGGCAAACCGCTCCACTTCCGGCTGCAATACCCGAAGACACTCGCCTCTCAGGCGTCGATATTGGCGTATTGGTTTCCTGCGGTGCCCGAAGGTGTCGACCAGTCGCGCTTGACGCCGAGCCGGTGCAGCAGCGCGGAGGCCACGAAGATCGACGAATAGGTGCCGACGAAGATGCCCCACATCATCGCGAAGACGAAGCCGCGGATCACGTCGCCCCCCAGCGCGAACATCGCGATGAGCGCGAGCATCGTGGTGAACGAGGTCATCAGCGTCCGGCTCAGCGTCTCGTTAATCGAGATGTTGAGCACCTCTTTCAACGGCCGCGACTTGTACTTGATCAGGTTCTCACGGACCCGGTCGAAGACCACCACCGTGTCGTTCAGCGAGTAGCCGACGATGGTCAGGAGCGCCGCGATGATCGCAAGGTCGAACTTGATCTGCAGCTCAGAGAAGATGCCAATGGTCAGCACGACGTCATGGACCAGCGCCGCGACGGCGCCGAGCGCGAACTGCCACTCGAAGCGCAGCCAGATGTAGACGAGGACCGCCGCGATGGCCAAGGCGACCGCGATGACGGCCGTCTGGATCAGCTCGCCCGAGACCTTGGGCCCGACCGACTCGACCGAGGTGAACTGGATGTCGGGCGCGACCTCGGACAGGGCCTGCTGCATCGACTGGATGACCGCGGGCGACACGGCCTCCTGCTCGCCCTGCGCCTCGATGCGGATCATCGCGACGTTCTGGTCCGGTCCGAAGGACGGGTCGAACACTTCCGAGATCGCGGTGTCGCCCAGCTCCAAGGGCTGCAGCGCCGAGCGATAGGCGCCGACATCGACCGCCTCGGTCGACTGGGTCCGGATCGTGGTGCCGCCGCGGAAGTCGATGCCGTAGTTCAGGCCTTGCAGCAGGAACGAGGCGAAGGCGATCACCACCAGCACGGCCGAGATCCCGAGCCAGAGCTTGGACCGCGAGAAGAAGTCGATCTTGGTGTCGTCAGGAACCAGCTTGAGGCGGAACATCTGAGGTGTCCTTTCAGACGATGACGGTCTTCGGGCGCTTGCGCTCGAACCACATGGTGATGAGCAACCGGGTCACGAAGATCGCCGTGAAGACCGAGGTGATGATGCCGAAGCCGAGCGTGATCG
Source organism: Litorisediminicola beolgyonensis (assembly GCF_042679605.1). Taxonomy (NCBI): domain Bacteria; kingdom Pseudomonadati; phylum Pseudomonadota; class Alphaproteobacteria; order Rhodobacterales; family Paracoccaceae; genus Litorisediminicola; species Litorisediminicola beolgyonensis. The sequence goes on along the minus strand of NZ_JBHTMU010000012.1, from coordinate 22,640 downwards.
CGAAGCCCCGCACCGGGCCGGAGCCCATGGCAAAGAGGATGATCGCGGTGATCAGCGTGGTGATGTTGGCGTCGGTGATCGCCGAGAGCGCCTTTTCGTAGCCAAGCTCGATGGCGCGCGCCGGGCCTTTCGCGGTTTTCAGCTCTTCCCGGATCCGCTCGAAGATCAGCACGTTGGCATCGACCGCCATGCCGACGGTCAGCACGATCCCCGCGATGCCCGGAAGCGTCAGCGTGGCTCCGATGGTGCTGAGAATGGCGAAGAGGAGCGCGATGTTCACGATCAGCGCGATATTGGCGAAAATCCCGAAGAGCCCGTAGGACAGCGCCATGTAGGCCAAGACCAGGACGCCCGCGACCGCCGCGGCAAGCTTGCCCGCGTCGATGGAGTCCTGACCGAGCTCCGGGCCGATGGTCCGCTCTTCAAGGAAGGTCAGCCCCGCCGGCAGCGCGCCTGCGCGCAACAGCACCGCGAGATTGGTCGATTCCTCGATGGTGAAATTGCCGGTGATGATGCCTGAGCCGCCGGGAATGTGGCTCTGGATCACCGGGGCCGAGATCACCTCGTCATCGAGCACGATGGCGAAGGGCTCGCCGATATTTTGCGCGGTGTAGTCGCCGAACTTGCGCGCGCCGGTCGCGTCGAAGCGGAAGTTCACCGCCGGACGGCCGTTCTGGTCAAAGCTCGGCTGCGCGTCGACCAGCTCGTCGCCGGTGACGACGGCGGTCTGCTCGACGATGTAGTAGACGTCTTCCTGATCGAGCGAGGGCAGCACCTCCTGCCCCGGATCGACCTGCGAGTCGGCGGAGTTCGCCCGGCCGACCACCGCCTGGAAGGTCAGTTGCGCGGTCGTGCCGATGATTTCCTTCAGCTCCGCCGCCGAGCCAATGCCCGGCACCTGGATCAGGATGCGGTCCGACCCCTGCCGCTGGATCGTGGGCTCGCGGGTGCCGACCTCGTCGATCCGGCGGCGGATGATCTCGAGCGCCTGTTGCAGCGTCCGCTCATCGGTGGCGATCCGCTCGGCCTCGGACAGGGTCACGACGATCTCGTCGGCGACGCCCGCCACCTCGATATCGGTCGAACCCGCGCCCGAAAGCGAGGCCACCGGCGAGGCCAGGTCGCGCACCGCGTCGAGCGCCGATTGCATGCCGTCGGGCTGCGAAATCTTCACGCGCAGCTCGGACGGATCGGAGGGCTGGAGGCGGATGGTGCCCACCGTGTCGCGCATCGGGCGCAGCACGTCGCGGATCTCAGGCCAGAAGCTTTCGAGACGCGTCTCGTACACGTCCTCGACCTGGACCTCGGCCAGAAGATGCGCGCCGCCGCGCAGATCGAGACCGAGATTGACGATGCCCGAGGGCAGGAAGGACGGCCAGGACGCGGCCTGCTCTTCGCGCTCGGGCGTCGCGCCCTGCCGCTCGATCGCGGTCACCGCGTCGTTATGGCTTTCGACGCGGCTGTAAAAGAGGTTGGGGGCAGCGAAGACGATCCCAAAGGCGATCACCGCCCAGATCAGCACGCGCTTCCACAGATCGATCTGCATTTAGTCCGCCTTCCCAGAGGGTTGCGCCCCGAGGCTTCAGTCGTTCGCGGCCTTGGCCGGTTCGGTCTTGGAGAGCACGTTGGCGATGGTGGACTGGACCACGCGCACCTTCACGCCTTCGGCCAGTTCGACCTCGACCTCGTTGCTTTCCTTGACCTTCACGACCTTCCCGATGAGGCCGCCCTGGGTCACCACCATGTCGCCGCGGCGCAGCGCATCGACCATTTTCTGGTGCTCTTTCAGCTTCTTCTGCTGGGGACGGATGAGCAGGAAATACATGATCGCGAAGATCAGGATGAGCGGCACGAACTGCGCCAGGGCATTGCCTTCCATGGGGACTCCTCTTGGGTTCGGGCCGCGAGGGGCCGAAATTTTCGCGGAACCTATGGGCGCGCGCCGGGCTTTGCAAGGCGGCTCGCGGCGGCAACCGGGTGTGGCAGAAGACCTCACGCACCCCGCACCGGACGCGGGCCTCGGGTCGTCCGCGCTCGCACGGAACCACAAGCGCAGCTTACCGCCGGTCGCGGCCAACGTGCCGCCCGAGCTTGCGGGCGGGCCCGGCGCCGCTACTCTTCCTGCCATGATGCGGCTCTGTCTTTGGTCTTTTCTCGCGCTTCTCGCCCTGCCCGCCTGGGCGCAAGATGCCATCGGCCGGGTCAACGCCGCCGGGTTCAAGACGCTCCGGCAATGCTCGGGCACGCTCGTCGCCCCCGACCGCGTCCTGACCGCGGCGCATTGTCTCGTGCGCCGCGACGGCGCGCCGGTGCCCCTTGGCGATTTCGTCTTCGTCGCGGGCTGGGACGGCGCGGGCCACGCGGGCGCCGCCGAGGTCACCGAGGTGACGCTCCATCCCGAGGCGCTGTCCGAGGACAGCGTCGTCCTTCAGCACGACCTGGCGCTCCTGACCCTCGCCACTCCGCTCGACATCACACCGCTGCCCGTCGGCCGCGCGTCCTCGCAAGGCCCGTTCGAGCTGCGCGGCTACCCGCGCTCCGCCCCGCATCGCCTCGCGGAGCGCAGCGACTGCGCGGGCGAGCCGATCCGCGGGGTCTGGCGGCTCGGCTGCGCCATCGAGCAGGGGTTCAGCGGCGGCCCGGTGCTGGCGGGCGATGGCGACACGCTCCGGGTGGTCGCGGTGCTGTCGGCCATCAACCAAGGCCGCGCGGTGGCCGTGCCCGTCGATGACTGGCTGATCCGCACCCTCGCCGGGGCGCGGCCCTCGCAACCCTGAGCGCTTTGGGGCATATAGCGAGCGACTCGACCGCAACCCCCGAGGAGTGAAGCGATGCATGACATCCGCGCGATCCGCGACAACCCGCAAGCCTTCGACGCCGCGCTGACGCGCCGGGGTGGAGACGCGGTGTCGTTGGAGCTTCTCGCCCTCGACGAGGCCCGCCGGGCCTCGATCCACGCCGCCGAGACCGCTCAGGCCGAACAGAACCGCGCCTCCAAGGAGGTCGGTCAGGCCAAGGCCAAGGGTGACGAGGCCGAGTTCGAGCGCCTGCGCGCCCTCGTCGCCGAGAAGAAGGCGCTGGTCGCAAAGATGCAGGAGGAGGCCAAGGCCAAGGACGCGGAGCTGACCGCACGGCTTATGGAGATCCCGAACCTGCCGCTCGCTGACGTGCCCGACGGGGCCGACGAGGACGACAATGTCGAGATCCGCCGCTGGGGTGAGCCTCGGAGCTTCGATTTCGAGCCCAAAGAGCATTACGAGCTCGCAGGCGTCGTGCCCGGCATGGATTTCGAGACCGCCGCCAAGCTCTCCGGAGCGCGCTTCGTCGTGCTTTCGGGCGCCGTGGCCCGCGTCCACCGGGCACTGGCGCAGTTCATGCTCGACACCCATGTCGAAGAGCATGGCCTGGCCGAGACCTGGACCCCGGTCCTCGTGCGCGACGAGATGATGGTCGGGACCGGCCAGTTGCCCAAGTTCGGCGAGGACAGCTACCAGACCACGAATGGCTGGTGGCTCGTGCCGACGGCCGAGGTGACGCTGACCAATATCGTCAACGGCATGGTCGTCGATGCGGGCTACCTGCCCCGCCGCTATGTCGCCCACACCCAGTGTTTCCGCTCCGAGGCAGGCAGCGCCGGGCGCGACACCGCGGGCATGCTGCGCCAGCACCAGTTCGAGAAGGTCGAGATGGTCTCGGTCACCCATCCCGACGAGAGCCTCGCCGAGCATGACCGCATGACCGGCTGCGCCGAGGCAATCCTGCAGAAGCTGGAGCTGCCCTATCGGACCGTCGTGCTCTGCACCGGGGACATGGGCTTCGGCGCGCAGAAGACCCATGACATCGAGGTCTGGCTGCCCGGACAGGACCGCTACCGCGAGATCTCCTCGGTCTCGGTCTGCGGCGATTTCCAGGCGCGCCGGATGAACGCGCGCTTCAAGCCAGCGGGCGGCGGCAAGCCGGAATACCTCCACACGCTGAACGGCTCGGGCCTCGCCGTGGGGCGCTGCCTGATCGCGGTTATCGAGAACGGTCAGCAGGCGGACGGCTCGGTCGATCTGCCCGCCGCGCTCCATCCCTGGCTTCGTGGCAAGACCCGCATCTCGCCCGAGGGCGAGCTGGTCTGAGGATGGACCTCGCGGCAGAGGGACGCGCCTGGCGCGCCGCGCATCCGCCGCGCCCCCCCTCGGACACGCCCGAGGTGGTCTTCGTGATTCCGCTGATCTCCAAGGCCCGTGCCCATGACTGGGCGCGGGTCTGCCGGACGCTCGCCGACACCCTGGCCAGCCTGCGCGCGCAGACAAGCCCCGCCTGGCGCGCGCTGGTCTGCTGCCAGGACCGCCCCGAGGGCATCGCCTTCGACGACACGGTGTCCTTCCTGCCCTTCGAACGGCCCGACGAGGTCTCGCCCGAGACGGTCACCAAGTTCGACAACCACGCCAAGAAGACCCAGATGATCCTGCATCTGGCCAAGACCCATGGCGGCGACGGCTATCTCTTCCAGCTCGACGCCGACGACATGCTGCACCCCGAGCTCGTGGCCCATATGGTCGGCGACAATAACGGCGCGGGCTACCTGATCCCCAAGGGCTACATGATGCATGCCGAGACCCGGGCGCTCGCCTATCTCGGCCCCAAACGCCTTCGCTATCCCTTCGCCAACCGCTTCGATCGCGAATGCGGCTCGTCCTCGGCGATCCGCTTCGATTTCCGCGACGGCGATGCCTGTCTCGAGCCGATCCGCAAGCGCGGAAAGCACAAGGAGATCGCGGATCACATGGCCGCCTACGGCTTCGAGATGACCGAAGTGCCCTTTCCTGCCGCGCTCTACGTGATCGGCCATGGCGAGAACATGCGCCAGCGCCGCGGCAAGATGGGCGCGAAGGAGCGCTACCTTCGCCGCAACCGCCTGTCGAAGGGCGACGACCGCGCGGCCCGCGCCGCCTTTGGATTGGCAGAGGAGATCCGATGAGACCGACGCTTCTCGCATGGGCTCTTCTGGCCGCGGCCATCGGCTTCGCCGCCTCGCCGCTTCTGGCGCCGGGCTTCAACGGGTTCGAGCCGGACCAGTTTCCGATCCCGCAGGACAACCCGCCAGTCCAGCCCGCAGGCTACGCTTTTGCGATCTGGGGGCTGATCTATCTCTGGCTCATCGCCGGGTCGGCCTTCGGCGCGCTGAGGCGCGCGAGCAGCGCGGATTGGACGCCAATGCGCGCGCCGCTTCTGGCAAGCCTTGGACCCGGCATCCTCTGGCTGCCGCTGGCGCAGGTCTCGGTCCTGGGTGCGACGCTCCTGATCTGGTGGATGCTGGTGATGGCGCTCGCCGCGCTGATCCGGACCGGAACCGAGGACCGCTGGTGGCAGGTCACGCCCGTCGCGCTTTATGCGGGCTGGCTGACCGCGGCGTCATCGGTCTCGATCGGGCTGGTGCTGGCGGGCTACGGGCTCCTGGGCGGCACCTGGGCCGCGCTGGTGTCGCTGGCCATCGCGCTGGCGATCGCGCTCGCGGTGCAGGCGCGCATGCAGAAGGCGCCGGAATACGGGCTTGCGGTGATCTGGGCGCTCGTCGGCGTGATCGTCGCCAATACCGGGCCGCTCAACTGGCCGGTCGCGGGTCTCGCAGGCTTCGGGATCGTGGCGATCTTGGCCCTGCGCTCGCAGGAGGCGGACTGAGCCGCTAGAGCGCCAGCACCAGGACCAGGATCGACAGCATCACCAGCGCCATCCCGGCCAGTTCGCGGCCCGACACCCGTTCGCGAAAGAAAAGCACCGAGGCCGCGAGCGAGAAGATCAGCTCCACCTGCCCGAGCGCCTGGACATAGGCGGCGGTCTGGAGCGTGAAGGCCGTGAACCACCCCAGCGATCCCGCCATCGAGGTCAGCCCCAGGGCCAGCGCCCCGCGCCGGGCGGTCCAGAGCGCGGCGAACTGCGCCGGATCGGCGCGTCCCAGATAGGCCGCCATGCAGATCGCCTGCGCCGTGGTCACGCAGGCCAGCGTCACGCCCGCGCGCGCCAGCGGATCAACCAGGTCGAGCGTCAGAGATGCGCCGCGATAGCCCACCGCCGAGCAGGCGAAGAACGCCCCCGCCGCCACGCCCAAGGCAATCGGGCGCGGCTCGAGTCTCGCATACCACGCGCCTTGGGCGGCGGGGCTTTGCGACAAAAGCAGAACGCCCGCCAACCCGATGCCGATCGCGCCCCAGCCCGCAGGCGAGATCGCCTCGCCCAGCACCACGACCCCCAAAACCGCCGTCTGCAAGGTCTCGGTCTTCTTGAAGGTGATGCCGGTCGCGAAATTTCGGGTCCGGAAGAGCGCGACGGTGCACATGGTCGCGAGAATCTGCCCCAAAGCCCCGCTCATCGCGAAGGCCCAGAAGCGCGGCGACAGGTCCGGGACCGCCTGCCCGGTCGCCGAGAGGTAGATCGTGACGAGGATCACCGCGAAGGGCGCGGCCCCGGCGAAGCGGGCGAAGGTCGAGCCGAGCGTCGTGAGGCCCGTCTCGCTCAGCCGCTTGTGGATCATGAAACGCAGGGTCTGGACCGCGGCAGCGAAGAGTGTGGCGGCGATCCAGAGCTCCATGCGCGGCTCAGATCGGCATGGGATGGGCGCGGTTGACCGCGTCGAGCCGTGCCAAGAGGTCGTCCTCGAGCGTCACCTCGGCCGCCCCGAGGAGCAGCGAGAGCTGCTCTGTCGTGGTCGCGCCGAGGATCGAGCTGGCTACGAAGGGACGCCGCGCCGACCAGGCCAGCGCCATCTGGGACGGATCGAGGCCGAACTCCCGGGCCACGGCGAGATATTCCTCGACCACGCCGAAGACGCGGTCGTTGATCCGGCCGCCGAGCGTCTCGTTGAGCGAGCGGCGGCTGCCCTCGGGCACGGCCCCGCCCTGGTACTTGCCGGTCAAAAGCCCCGCCGCGAGCGGCGAATAAGGCAGAAGGCCCACATCCTCGTTCACCATCAGCTCCGCGAGATCGGTGTCGGCGAGACGGCAGAGCAGCGAATACTCGTTCTGGATCGAAGCCACGCGCGGGGTGCTGGTCTCGGCCGCGATCCTGAGCCATTCCGAGGTGCCCCAGGTCGTTTCGTTCGACAGGCCGAAAAAGCGGATGGTCCCGCGCTCGACTTGGCGCTCCATCCAGCCCAGCACATCGGCCATGTTCTGGCGCGTCGCCGCTGCATCCTGATGCTCGGGCGCGTAGCTCCAGTTCTGGCGGAACGCGTAGCTGCCGCGGTTCGGCCAGTGCAGCTGGTAGAGATCGACCATGTCGGTCTGCAAGCGGCGGAGCGATCCCTCGAGCGCGGTGTCGAGCGTCTCGGGCGTGATCGGCGCGCCGTCGCGCACCGCCTCTTGCCCCTGTCCGGTGATCTTTGTCGCCACGATCCAGTCCGAGCGGCGGCCCGTCTTGGCGAACCAGTTGCCGATCACCTCTTCGGTGCGCCCGATGCTTTCCTTGCGCACCGGGTTGACCGGGTACATCTCGGCGGTGTCGAGGAAATTGATGCCCGCCTCGAGCGCCATCTCGATCTGGCTATGGGCATCGCTCTCGGGCGTCTGGTTGCCGTAGGTCATGGTGCCGAGGCACAGCTCGGACACGGAAAGGCCGGTGCGGCCAAGCGGGTTCATTTTCATAGACATATCCTCGGGACAGGGGCCGATCGTTGCGCCAGTGACTAGGACATTGACGTGGAGGAGAAAAGGCCCGCCCCGCAGCAGGGGGGCCGGCCCACGGGACTCCGGCACGCCTGCACGGGAAAGAGGCCGCCGCGGGCGAGTCGCAGGGCTCCGCGCCTGACGACGGGTCAATTTCCCGAACCTGTCCGATTGCGCGCCGATTTCGCAACTTTCGGGAAGGTTTACGCGCTCCGGGCGCAATATTTTCATGCCATTTGCGGTTGACGCTCCGAGACGGGCGCTCTAAGGCTGTCTGCGCACGCAAGCAGGAGCCACGAAGGTGACGTTCTTCCTCGTACTTATCGTAGGACCAAGGCGCATGGGCCGATAACTCGGACACCCTTCTGGTACCCCATGCGCCCCCGACACACCCTCGGGGGCTTTTTCATGCGTAACGCACAAGCACGACACGCCGCAGACGGAGCACAGACATGACCAAGGCGATGACCGGAGCGAAGATGGTGGTTCAGGCCCTGCGCGAGCAGGGTGTGGATACGGTGTTCGGCTATCCCGGGGGCGCCGTGCTCCCGATTTATGACGAGATCTTCCAGCAGAACGACATCCGCCACTACCTCGTGCGTCACGAGCAGGCCGCGGTCCACGCCGCCGAGGGCTATGCCCGCGCGACCGGCAAGCCGGGCGTCGTCCTGGTCACCTCGGGCCCCGGCGCGACCAATGCCGTGACCGGCCTCACCGATGCGCTGATGGATTCGATCCCGATCGTCGTGCTGACCGGCCAGGTCCCGACCTTCATGATCGGCTCGGACGCCTTCCAGGAGGCCGATACCGTCGGCATCACCCGCCCCTGCACCAAGCATAACTGGCTCGTGAAAGAGACCGAGAAGCTCTCGGCCACCATCCACGAGGCGTTCCACGTCGCCACCTCGGGCCGCCCCGGCCCGGTGCTCGTCGACATCCCCAAGGACGTCCAGTTCGCCAGCGCCGAGTACAGCCCCAAGGCGCGCGCCAACACCTCGCGCTACCAGCCGCAGGTCAAGGGCGACATGGAGATGATCACCCGTCTCGTCGAAGCCATCGAGACCGCCGAGCGGCCGGTCTTCTACACCGGCGGCGGCGTGATCAATTCGGGCCCCGCGGCCAGCCAGCTCCTGCGCGAGCTCGTGGAAGCGACCGGCTTCCCGATCACCTCGACCCTGATGGGTCTCGGCGCCTACCCGGCCTCGAGCCGCAACTGGCTCGGCATGCTCGGGATGCACGGTCTCTACGAGGCCAATCTCGCGATGCATGGCTGCGACCTGATGATCAATGTCGGCGCCCGCTTCGACGACCGGATCACCGGCCGGATCGACGCGTTCAGCCCGCGCTCGAAAAAGGCGCATATCGACATCGACCCGTCCTCGATCAACAAGGTGATCCGCACCGACATGCCGATCATCGGCGATGTCGCCCATGTGCTCGAGGACGTGCTGAAGATCTGGAAATCGCGCGGCCGCAAGGTCAACCGCGAGGGTCTCCAGCAGTGGTGGGCGAAGATCCAGGACTGGAAGAAGGTCGACTGCCTGGCCTTCAAACCGTCGGAGAAGACGATCCGCCCGCAGGACGCGCTGGCGCGTCTCGAAAAGCTCACCAAGGGCCGCGACCGCTACATCACTACCGAGGTCGGCCAGCACCAGATGTGGGCCGCGCAATACCTGGGCTTCGAGGATCCGAACCGCTGGATGACCTCCGGCGGCCTCGGCACCATGGGCTACGGCTTCCCCGCCTCCATCGGCGTGCAGGTCGCCCATCCCGAGGCGCTGGTGATCAACGTCGCGGGCGAGGCCTCGTGGCTGATGAACATGCAGGAGATGGGCACCGCGGTGCAGTATCGCCTGCCGGTCAAGCAGTTCATCCTCAACAACGAGCGGCTGGGCATGGTGCGCCAGTGGCAGCAACTCCTGCACGGCGAGCGCTACTCGCACAGCTGGTCCGAGGCGCTGCCCGATTTCGTCAAGCTGGCCGAGGCCTTCGGGGCCAAGGGCATCCACTGCCAGGATCCGGCGGATCTCGATGATGCGATCATGGAGATGATCAACCATGACGGCCCGGTGATCTTCGACTGCCTCGTCGAGAAACACGAGAACTGCTTCCCGATGATCCCGTCGGGCGAGCCGCATAACAAGATGCTTCTGGGCGACGTGGCCGCGACGGATGCGATCAAGGGCAAGGGCGCGGTGCTGGTGTGATCCTGACCGGATCCGCCGCCCGCTGAGGGGCGTCCCTGCGGCGCCCCCTCCCCAGACAAGACCAGAAGGATGACATCCATGTCCCCGCTACAGATCAAGAAGGGCTCGACGAAGCACTCGGCCTACAACCTACGCCCGACCTTTTCCGAGCATCTCGAAACCCACACGCTTGCGGTGATCGTCGACAACGAGCCCGGCGTCCTCGCCCGCGTCATCGGCCTCTTCTCGGGCCGGGGCTACAATATCGACAGCCTCACCGTGGCCGAGATCGACCACAAGGGCCACCAGAGCCGCATCACCATCGTCACCACCGGCACGCCGCAGATCATCGAACAGATCAAGGCGCAGCTCGGGCGCATCGTGCCGGTCCACGGGGTCCATGACCTCACCGTCGAGGGCGCCTCGGTCGAACGCGAACTGGCGCTTCTGCGCGTGGCCGGTCAGGGCGACAAGCGGGTCGAGGCCCTGCGTCTCGCCGACATCTTCCGCGCGCAGGTGGTGGATTCGACGCTCGACAGCTTCGTGTTCCAGATCACCGGCACGCCCGAGAAGATCGACGCCTTCGCCGACCTGATGCGCCCCCTCGGTCTGGAAGAAATCGCCCGCACCGGCGTCGCGGCCCTGGCCCGCGGTCTCTGAGCGTCAGTCGCGCCGCTCCGGTCAGGCCACCGGCACAGATCGGACGATCCTGACGCAGCGCAGCTGTCGCGATTTCCGCGATGAAAAAGGGCAGAGGCCGTGGCCCCTGCCCTACGCTTGTCGTCCCGGGCTCTGCGATAACGCAGCGCCGCCGGTCAGCGGTCTGAGGTCAGCCGAACAGGCAAAGGTCCAGATCGTCCTCCATCTCGAGCTCGGCCTCACAGGGCGCATCGTGTTCGCACGCGTCGCCGAAGCCGCCGGTCAGAGCCGCCATCAAGCGCTCGCCCTCCGACATCCCGTCCTCCGGATCCGAAGCAAGGGCCTGCCCGCCGTCAGCATCGCCGCCGACCGAGACCTCCTCCAGCACATCCAGCCGCAGCCCATCCTCGTCGATATCGAGATCGACCAGTTCGTCCATATCGACGCCCTCGTCGCCGCCGACCGAGGCCTCGTCGAGAACGTCCAGCCGCAGCCCGTCCTCGTCGATATCAAGATCGACCAGCTCATCCACGTCGATCCCCTCGTCGCCGCCGACCGAGGCCTCATCGAGCACGTCCAGCCGAAGCCCGTCCTCGTCGAGGTCGAGATCGACCAACTGGTCCACGTCGATCCCCTCGTCGCCACCGACCGAGGCCTCATCGAGAACGTCCAGCCGCAGCCCGTCCTCGTCGATGTCGAGATCGACCAGCTCGTCCACGTCGACGCCCTCGTCACCGCCGACCGAGGCCTCCTCCAGCACGTCCAGCCGCAGCCCGTCCTCGTCGATGTCGAGATCGACCAGCTCATCCACGTCGATCCCCTCGTCGCCGCCGACCGAGGCCTCATCGAGCACGTCCAGCCGAAGCCCGTACTCGTCGATATCAAGATCGACCAGTTCGTCCACGTCGATCCCCTCGTCGCCGCCGACCGAGGCCTCGTCCATGACATCCAGCCGCAGACCGTACTCGTCGATGTCGAGATCAACGAGCTCGTCCACGTCGATCCCTTCGTCGCCGCCGACCGAGGCCTCATCGAGAATGTCCAGCCGCAGACCGTCACCGTCGATGTCGAGATCGACAAGCGTATCCAGGTCGATACTCAACGATTGGGCGTCTCCCGCCTCTTCGCGCGGCGCGTCGGTCTTCATGTCGGTGTCGGCTTTCTCCGTTACCGCCAGTTCCTCCGAAACTTCGGACCCCTCCTTCTCCGAGGACGCGAAAAGCTTCGTGATGCTTGCGAGTGATTTGAACACTGTACCCTCCATCGTGGTTCAATTTCACGATCAAAGACACGCAGAGAGGGCGCGGGACGGTTTCAGGAGTGCCGGGAACGGTCTGTTTCCCGGTCCGAAACAAAGAAGGGCAACAGGCAAGCCGCGCCGCTAGACCGGAGGCGTTCGCCCCTGTCCCAGACGACGAGCGAACCGGGTCCGGCCAGTCAAGCGAGCCGGGACCTGAGCCCAATGGTTACGGACAACCATGTCACGAAAAGGCTGGAGACTTCAAAAGACCACGAGCACGCCCCGGATCACCGGACGGATCGCACCGCTGCCCGGGCGCTTGGGTCAGGCGGCCGGAGCCTGCCTGCGAAACTCGATGATCTCGGCCTCGTCCTGCGAGTTTGCATTGGCCGCGCTCGGCGCGCTGCGGAGCTTCTGAGGCAGGTCGCAGAACGTGCCCGCCACCACGCGGCGCGGGTTGATCGCGCGACGGAGACCCCCGGTCCTGCGGTCGTCGAAGGACACCAGATCGCCAGCCTCGAAGGTCTGGCTCTCGAGGTCGCCGGGCTGCCCGTTGAAATACGCAAGATCGCCGTGATCCTCGCACCAGATGACAGCCAGCGCCTTAGCGCTGTCCCACCAGATAACCACACCGTATGTCTGTCGCTTCGACATTTTACCTGAACCACCTATCTGAAGGTTGGGCTTATGGTGCGGTAATTGTTAAGGAATTGATATGTCGGAGATGCGGATGCGATGAACGGAATTGTGTCGGAAGACCGCCGAGCTGACGTTGATCCGCGTCAGGTATGACGCTTGTTAGCGTCAACATTGACGCTAGTTAGCGTCACATTCAGCGGTTATGAGGGGTTCGGCCCTGCGCAAGAAAAGGTTTGCGAAGTAACCATGTTCAGTCAGACCGTCCGATGACATACACTCAAGACGTGAAAAGTCCCTCGCCAAATCCCGCCGAACTCCGCATGGTCTTCGGCGAAAATCTCCGGCACTTGTCGGCGCGGGCAGAGTCAATCTCGGCGCTGTGCCGCGCCCTCGGAATCAACCGCACCCAGTTCAATCGCTACCTGACCGGGGAGAGCTTTCCGCGGCCCGATATCCTCTACCGCATCTGCCAGCATTTCGACACCGACGCGCGCATCCTTCTCGAGCCGCTGCACAGCCTGGGCGACGAGGAAGACGGCAGCCTGTTCTCGCTGCCCTTCCTCAAGGATTTCGCCGGCAGCGGGTTCACCAGCGTCAACGAGATGCTCTTCCCGGTTGGCTTCTACCGGTTCTCGCGGGTGAGCTTCTTCGATCCCGGCCGCTACACGATGGGTCTCGTGCGCGTGCATCGCGACGGCGACCTGGTGATGCTGCGCGGTTTCGAGGCCAAGGAGGCCACCAGCCGTCAGGGCCTGCCCACCGCGCCCCGGACGCGCGAATATCGCGGCCTCGTCATCGCGCAGGAGGGCGGCATCTCGATCATCGCCAGCCGCCGTAACGCGCTGACCTCGTCCTACAGCTTTCTCAGCCGCGCGCCGTCCTTCGAGAACAATCACTGGGTCGGCTATGCCACCCGCACCGTGGCCGAGACATCGCTCGTCCCGCGCGTGACCCGGCTGGTCTACGAGCATCTGGGACACGACACCGGCAAGATCCTCGCGGCTGCCCGAAAGCAGGGCATCTTCGCGCTCGAAGAACTGCCCGCCTACCACCGCACCCAGCTGAAACCGAACGAGCCCTTCGCCTGAGGATCAGTCGGCCTGGGCGTCGGCGCGGCTCTTGCCCGCGACCTTCAGCGCCAGCGTCGCCGCCATGAACCCATCGAGATCGCCATCGAGCACGCCTTGCGTATCGGCGGTCTCGTGGTTGGTGCGCAGGTCCTTCACCATCTGGTAGGGCTGCAGCACGTAGGAGCGGATCTGGTTGCCCCAGCCGGCATCGCCCTTGGCTTCGTGCAGCGCGTTGACTTCGGCGTTCCGGCGGTCGAGCTCCATCTGGTAGAGCCGCGATTTCAGCGCCTTCATGGCGATGTCGCGGTTCTGGTGCTGCGACTTCTCCGAGCTCGTGACCACGATGCCGGTCGGGTGGTGGGTGATCCGCACCGCCGAGTCGGTGGTGTTGACGTGCTGGCCGCCCGCGCCCGAAGAGCGGTAGGTATCGACGCGGATATCGGCGGGGTTGACCTCGATCTCGATATTGTCGTCGATCACCGGATAGGCGCCCACGGCGGCAAAGGAGGTCTCGCGCGTGCCCTTGCCGAACGGCGAGATCCGCACGAGCCGGTGGGTGCCGCTTTCGGACTTCAGCCAGCCATAGGCGTTGTGGCCCTTGATCTGGTAGGTCGCGGACTTGATCCCGGCCTCGGCTCCGGCCTGCTCTTCCTGCAGTTCGACCTCGAAGCCGCGCTTCTCGGCCCAGCGGACATACATCCGCGCCAGCATCGCCGCCCAGTCGCAGGCCTCGGTGCCGCCCGCGCCCGCCTTGATCTCGAGGAAGCTGTCATTGCCGTCGGTCTCGCCGTCGAGAAGCGCCTCGAGCTCTTTCTTCGCGGCTTTCTCGGCGAGGGATTTCAGCGCCTTCTCGGCATCCGAGACGACCTCGTCATCCTCTTCCATCTCGCCCAGTTCGATCAGTTCGACATTGTCCCGCAGATCGCGCTCGATGGAGCGGTAGGTTTCGATCGCGTCGACAAGGCTTTGCCGGTCGCGCATCAGTTTCTGCGCGTTGGCGGGATCGTCCCAGAGCGTCGGATCCTCGACCCGGGCGTTGAATTCCTCGAGCCGGTGCTCGGCGGTCTCCCAGTTCAGGCGCTGGCCGAGCAGAGCGAGCGATTTTTCGATCTTTTCAACGGTGTTTTCCGTCTCGGCGCGCATTCTCTCGGTCCTCGTCTGGGGCGGGCTGGCGCGTCTGATACCGCATGGCCGGAGGCCCGGCAAGGCAAGCGGATCAGAGCAGGACCCGATGCTCGCGCTGGCCGCGGAACCCGGTCTGGAAGACGAAGGTCTGGCCCGCCGCGCGGTCGTCCTCGGGGGCGCCATGGGCGGCCGATGTCACATGCAGCACCGAAAAGTCGCCGCCGCCGAAGGCCGGACAGGTGGTCTGCGTCGCGGGCAGCGCCACCTCGGTCAGAAGCGCGCCCTCGGAGCTGTAGGCCGCGACCCGCGCGGCCCCCCATTGCGCCACCCAGAGATTGCCCGCCGCATCGACCACCGCGCCATCGGGGTAGAGATCGGCTTCGGTGAGATCGAGAAAGACCTCGCGGTCGCCATCGGGCCAGCCGTCCTCGTCGAGCGCAACGCGCCAGACGGTGTGCCGCTCGGTATCGGCAAAATAGGCATGTCCGCCGCCCGGAGCGAAGGAGATCGCGTTGCTCACGGTGATCCCGTCGAAAAGCCGCGTCACCTCGCCCTTGTGGAAGCGGTAGATCGACCCCGCCTCCGGCTCGGCATTCTTGCCCATCGTTCCGATCCAGAACCCGCCCCAGGGATCGGCGCGCCCGTCATTGGAGCGCGTCACCGGGTTGTCCTCCTCGAGCGCGACACACCGCGTCTCGGTGCCGGTCGCGGTGTCGAAGCGGAAGAGATCCGTCTCGCTGGCGATCAGGAGAACGCCCGGCTCGACCCAGCCCGCCGCCGAGACATGCCGGTCGAAGGACCAGCGCCGCTCCTCTGCGCCGCCACGGCGGAAGAGGGTCTTTCCGAGGATGTCGAACCAGTAGAGCGCCCCCTCTTCGGGGTGCCAGAGCGGTCCTTCTCCTAGCGCGCAGCGGGTGTCGCTGAAAATCATCTCAGACATGTCGGTCCTTCGCATCGTCGCGCCAAGAGTGCCGCGCGCGCGGGCGAAAGGCCAGCCTCAGACGGCGGCCTCGGTCACAAGCTCGTCGCAGAACGCCCGCTGCGCAGGGCCCGCGTCGGCGCGTGCCGTTTGGGCCCAGTGTCCGAGCAGGATGAGCGTCGACAGCAGCACCGCGTGGCACAGGGTGAAATCGCGTCTCGTCGCGTGTCGCATGGCTCTGGCTCCTCTGTCCCGGCCCTTGCCGTCCGATCCGGCCCGTCCTGGATCGTCTCTCTCGGTCACAGCGTTTGTGAACCGCTCGGTTCAGAGAGTGCCGCGAGATCATGTTTCAGACAACACACATTCCTGCGCGCTGGCGCAGGTGCTCGGCGCACCCCGGGGCATCGCGCGGGCCGGTCGCATCCCGGGACAAGACCGTCCGGAGACCCTGCGATAGCGCTTGAAGCAGGCACGAGCGCGGTGGTATGTGAAACGCGTCGCGGGTGTAGCTCAATGGTAGAGCAGCAGCTTCCCAAGCTGACGACGAGGGTTCGATTCCCTTCACCCGCTCCATCCTCTCAAGACCCCGTCACACGATCCGCTCGGCCAGCAGGCGCGCGCGCCAGACGGCGATGGCGCTGCGCACCTCGTCACGGATCGCGCCCTCGCGCGGCGCGTCGATCAGCGTCGTCAGGAGTGGTTCGCTCGGCCGCGTGCCCCGCGCCCAGCTCAGATCGCGCAGCACTGCTTGTGCGGCCTCTGGCAGACGGTCGGGCAGATCGACGCCAGAGAGCCGTCCCCAGATCGCCGTCCAGAGACGCCCGCAGCTCCACGGGTTGTAGCCCCCGCCACCCGATACGATGAGCCGCGGGCTGAGCGGTCGGAGCGCGTCGAGCGCAGCGAGATGGGAGCGGTTCGAGAGCGCCAGCCGTGACAGCGGGTCCTCGGCGACCGCATCGGCCCCGCATTGCAGAAAGATCGCCTCGGGGCGGAACGCGGCCACCGCGGGCAGGACCGCCTCGTCCAGCACGGCGCGGAACTCGGTGTCGTTGAAACCGCGCGGGACCGGCAGGTTCCACGCCGCCCCGCCCGCCCGGTCCTCGAGCGCGCCGGTGAAGGGCCAGCGCCCCGCCTCGTGGACCGAGATCACCCGGACAGTCTCGGACCCGGCAAAGCCATGCTCGACCCCGTCGCCGTGATGGGCGTCGATATCGACATAGGCGACCCGCGAGAGCCCCATCGCCAGAAGCCGCCGGATCGTCAGCACCGGCTCGTTCAGATAGCAGAAGCCCGAGGCCCGGTCGGGCATCCCGTGATGGGTGCCGCCGCCGGGGTTGTGGACGACCCCGCCCCGCGCCACCAGCTCGGCAGCCAGGAGCCCGCCGCCGACCGCCGTGGCCGGGCGGCGATACATCTCGGCGAAGACCGGGTTCGACAGCGTGCCGAGACCGTGCCGCTGCCGCATCTCCTCGCTCACCGATTGCGCCGCCTCCGCCGCCTGCAAGGCCGCCACATAGTCGGGCGTGTGCCAGTCCACGAGCGCGCTCGGCTTGGCGCGGGGCGAGACCCTGTAGCGCGCCTCCGGCAACCAGCCGAGCGCCCGCGACAAAGCGATCACCGTCGGCACCCGGGGAATCGAGAGCGGGTGCAGCCGCCCGTAGCTCGAGCCGCGATAGATGCTGGAGCCGATGAAGAGCGCGCCCATGCGCCCTCAGGTAACCCCCTGAAGCAAAGCCGCAAGTGCGATTGCCGCCGCGGCAGCGCGGGTCTAGGTCTCGGGCATGCTCCCGCCGCTGACCCTTCGCCACGTCGTGACCACGCTCGCGCTCTATGCCGCGGGCGGCGCGGGCGGGTGGCTGGCGAGCCGCTCGGGCATCCCGATGCCCTGGATGACGGGAAGCCTCGGCGCGGGCGCTCTTGCGGTGGCGTTCCTGCAGCACGGGCCGCTCGACGGCTACCGCTATCCGCAACGGGTGCGGAACGGCTTCATCGCGCTCATCGGCGTGATGATCGGCACGCAGGTGTCACCGGCCCTGCTCACCCATCTCGAGACCCTGCCCTGGCTTCTGGGCGCTCTGCTGGTCTTCGTGCCCGCCGCGCATCTCGGCAATGCGTGGATTTTCCGCCGTGGCGGGTACGACCGGACGACCGCGCTCTATGCCGGGACGCCGGGCGGGCTGATGGAATCGATCGCGCTCGGGGAAGCCGCCGGAGGCGACATCTCGCGGATCACGCTCCAGCATTTCCTGCGGGTGATCCTCGTCGTGGTCGCGATCCCCGCGGCGCTGTCGATCTGGACCGGACATCCCGTCGGCAGCGCCGCGGGCGCGGTGCCGGGCGACGCGAGCCCGATGACCGGCCTGGAGTTTCTCAAGGTTCTCGCCTGCGCGGGCGCGGGCCTCGGTCTCGCGCGGGTCATTCGCCTGCCCGCCGCCCAGATCCTCGGCCCGCTTCTGCTGACCGGGGCGCTGACGCTCTCGGGCGTGATCTCGGTCCATCTGCCCTTCTGGCTGCTGGCGCTGGCGCAGGTCGTGGTCGGAACCGGGCTCGGCCTGCGCTTCGCCGGGGTGACCGCCGCGACGCTCCTGCGGGCGATGACGCTCTCGGCCATGTCGGTGGGCTTCATGCTGACGCTGGGACTGACGCTGTCGCTCATGCTCGCCGCGCTCACCGGCACCGAGTTCCTGCAGCTTCTCCTGAGCTTCGCGCCGGGTGGCGTCACCGAGATGAGCCTCGTGGCGCTCAGCCTCTCGGTCAATCCGGCGATGGTCAGCCTGACCCATGTGGTGCGGATCGTGCTGACGGTCGGAGAGTTGATCCTCGTGGCCAAGCTGATGCCGGGGACGCGCTGAGACTGCGCCGTCCCCTCAGCCTTTCCCGAGATGCTTCTTGAGCGCGCCCGCGTTCTTGGTCCGCCGACCCTTGTAGGGGTTGCGGTCGCCCTGCCCGCGCAGCGACAGCCGGATCGGCGTGCCCGGCATGTCGAAATCGATGCGGAGGCCGTTGACCAGATAGCGGCTGTAGCTGTCGGGCATCCGGTCGGGATGCGAGCACATGACCACGAAATGCGGCGGCCGGGTCTTGGCCTGCGTCATGTAGCGCAGCTTGATCCGGCGGCCCTGCGGCGCGGGCGGCGGATGCGCCTCGACCATCTCGCCGAGCCAGCGGTTGAGCCGCGCGGTCGAGATCCGGCGGTTCCAGACCTCATGCGCCGAGAGCACCGCTTTCCTCAGCCGGTCGAGCCCGCGCCCGGTGCGCGCCGAGACGGTGACGAGAGGCGCGCCGCGCAGCTGCGGCAAAAGTCGCTCGAAGGCCTCTTTCAGCGCGGAGAGCTTCTCGCCCTTCTCCTCTTCGAGATCCCATTTGTTGACCGCGACCACGACCGCGCGGCCCTCACGCTCGGCGAGGTCGGCGATGCGCAGATCCTGCTGCTCGAAGGGGATCGCCGCGTCGAGAAGCACGATCACCACCTCGGCGAACTTGACCGCGCGCAACCCGTCCGAGACCGAGAGTTTCTCGAGCTTTTCCTGCACCTTGGCGCGTTTGCGCATCCCGGCGGTGTCGAAGATCCGGGTCGGCACGCCTTCCCAGTCGAGCGTGACCGAGATCGCGTCGCGGGTGATTCCGGCCTCGGGTCCGGTCAGGAGCCGGTCCTCGCCCAGAAGCTTGTTGATCAGCGTCGATTTCCCGGCATTCGGACGGCCGACCACGGCGATCTGCAGGGGTTTCTCGAGCGTCGGCACCCGGTCGGGCGCCTCGCCCTCCTCGTCGACGGCGACATCTGTGTCGGGCATCGCCTCGAGATCGCGCTCGGCGCGCGCCTCGGCGGCAGCCTCGAACTCGTCCGAGATCGGCAGGAGGCGCGAATAGAGATCGGGCATCCCCTCGCCATGCTCGGCCGAGAGCGCGATGGGCTCGCCGAGGCCAAGGGTCCAGGCCTCGATCAGCCCGCCTTCGGCGGCGCGCCCCTCGGCCTTGTTGGCCGCAAGGAGCACGCGGTCGGCGCGCTTGCGCAGGATCTCTGCGAAGACCTCGTCGGTGGGCGTGATCCCGGTGCGCGCATCGACCATGAAGAGGCAGACATCGGCCATGTCCACGGCCCGCTCGGTCAGCTTGCGCATCCGGCCCTGAAGGCTCTCGTCGGTCGCCTCTTCCAGACCGGCGGTGTCGATCACGGTAAAGCGCAGATCGCCGAGCTTGCCCTCGCCCTCGCGCAGGTCGCGGGTCACGCCGGGCTGGTCATCGACGAGCGCGAGGCGCTTGCCGACCAGCCGGTTGAACAGCGTCGACTTGCCCACATTGGGTCGGCCGACAATGGCGAGGGTAAAGGACATCAGACATGGCTCCGGGCGCTCAGAGGCGCCCGGTTAGCCGAAATCCGCGCGACTGAAAAGGGCGCGCGGTGTGACACGCGCCCCGGGATGGCTCAGCGATAGGCGTGAAGGACGCCGCGCGAGGAGACGACATAGAGCACGCCGCCCGCGACGATGGGCGCGGTGGTCGCCCCGCCCGCGATCTCGGTCTGCCCGGTCAGCGCGCCCGAGGCCGGGTCGAAGCTGCGGATGAACCCGTCCGAGGAGGCGACGATCACCTGCCCGCCCGCAAGAACCGGGCCGTAATTCGCGAAGGACCGGTCGCGCTGACGCTGCGGCTTGCGGCGCGGCACCCAGCCCGGAAGATCGACCTCCCAGATCTGCGCGCCGGTCTCGGCATCGACCCTGAGAAGCGTGTTCTCGTCCGAGATCGCGTAGACCGATCCGCCCGCGACCCAAGGCCGGTCGAGCGCGCCGGAGTTCAGCGTCCAGAGCCGGTCGCCGGAATAGAGATCGAGCGCCACGAGCCGCCCGGTATGGGTGCCCGCATAGACCCGTCCGTTGGCGATGACCGGATCGCCGGTCACGTCGTCGAAGGCGCTCATCGCGCGGCCCGGACGCCCGCCCGCAAGCGTGGCCGACCAGAGCGTGAGCCCGCCTTCGCGGAAGGTGCTCTGCAGGGTGCCGTCGCCGAAGGCGAAGACCACGCGGTCGCCCGACACCGCCGGAGCGGGCGCGCCCGCGACGTTGACGCTGTCGCCAAGACCGTCGAGCTGCCAGCGCACGCGGCCATCGCTGGCCTCGACCGCCCAGCCGGTGCGGTCCCCGGCGGTCAGATAGACCAGATCGCCGACGACGCTCGGCGCGCCCGAGGCGGTGTTGTCGACCTCCTGCACCCAGAGCTCGGAGCCGTCGGCGGGATTCAGGGCGCGCAACTCACCGAAACCGGTGGTGACGAACAGCCGTCCGCCTGCGAGCGCCAGACCGCCGCCCATCGCCTGGGCCGAG
The DNA here is from genome assembly GCF_042679605.1 of Litorisediminicola beolgyonensis. Classification (NCBI taxonomy): domain Bacteria; kingdom Pseudomonadati; phylum Pseudomonadota; class Alphaproteobacteria; order Rhodobacterales; family Paracoccaceae; genus Litorisediminicola; species Litorisediminicola beolgyonensis. The sequence continues at coordinate 1,852 of NZ_JBHTMU010000012.1, read as the reverse complement.
GTCTCGCTCAGCGGCACCACGGCCCGGGACCAGAGCGTCTGACCCCCGGTCGAGGTCGCGGTCAGCTGGAAATCCGAAGACAGCGTGAAGATGCGCGTGCCATCCGTCACCGGATCGGCGATCAGGCGCTGGCGCTTGCCATCGCCGCCGCCGATCCCGCTCTGCCAGAGCGGCGACAACGGCAGGGACAGGGCGGCGTGATCGGTGCGGACACCGGGCGACACCGGGCTCTGCGTCCAGCCCGCATTCGCCTGCATTCCAGGCAGGGTCGCGGCGCGGCTGACATTGACCGCAAGCGGCGCCTCGCCGCCCTGGGTCTGCAGCGCCTCGCGCAGTTCCAGCCGCTCTCCGGGCAGGATGCGCTCTTCTTCCGCGCAGGAGATGAGTGCCAGCGAGGCGGCAAGCGCCAATCCGGTCCTGAACATCGCCACCTGTCTGCTCCCGTCCGTTCCTGCCGTCCGCGGGTCCCTAAGGCTCACGCCGGTTCGAGGTCTCCGCCGAGTGCGACAATCAACTGTGCGGCGCGGCGGCGCAAGCCCCGGTCGACCTCGGAATCCGAAAGAATGGCCTGAAGACGGGTGATTGCGGCCTCCGTCTCGCCGGACTCGACCTCGAGAAGCGCCAGCTGTTCCTCGGCCAGAAGCCGCAGGGGATTGCCGGGCTGGGCCAGAGCTTCGAGCGCGATGCGGCGCTCGTCGGGCGAGAGCGCCCCGCCGCTCAGCGCCTTGTAGCTGGCGATCTGGCGGTAGATCTGGTCGGTCTCGCCATCGGTGCCGATCGCGGTCAGCGCGGCCGCGGCGTCGGTGTCGGAGCCCGCCTCTTTCCGCTCGGAGGCCAAGAGCAGCGCGCGCACGGCGGCGGCATCGGCGCTCGGCGGCTCGATGTTCTCGAGCGCGTCGGCCCGCTCCGAGGCGTCTTCGGTGTCGAGCGCGGCCAGAACGGCGTCGCCGAAGGCCTGCGCCTCGGCTTCGGCACCGGCACGGGACCATTCGCGCCAGGCGGCACCGCCGACCAGAAGCAGGACACCGAGGACCGCGATCCAGCCATAGCGCTTCATCGCCGCGTAAAGCCGGTCGCGACGGACCTCTTCGCTGACCTCGTCGATGAAGGAATCGGAATTGCTCACCGGATGCTCTCCCTGCCGTTTCAGCCCGCGCATGGGGCCTGGTGCCTGTGGCGGCACTCCTTACAGAAGGCCGACGGGCGTGCCAAGCGCCCCCGCAAAAGCGGGCTCCTTCGGCAAGGTCAGGCACCGCGGAGCGAATTGCCGCACTGCGGACCGCACGGCCTTGAAGCGTTTCGACAACACGCATAAACTGAACTACGCAGTTTACCCGTGCTTCGGCCACGCTCTACGGCATCAGGTCTTGCCGATAAGGACATTCTGAGATGCGCATTTTTTCCATTCTGACCGCTCTCGCCGTGGCCGCCGTCCTCTACGCCTTGGTCTTCGAGCGCGATCAGCTTCTGGTCCTGGCCGGGCTGAACGACACCGCCCCCGCCGCCGAGACCGCCGAACCGCAGGCCGAGGCGGCCGAGACGCCGGACGAAGCGCCCGCCGATGCGGTGCGTGTCATCGCCACCCGCAGCAGCGTCGAAGAGGTGCCGAGCCGCGTGATCCTGCGCGGCGAGACCGAGCCCGCGCGCCAGGTCGACATGCTGGCCGAGACCGCGGGCCGGGTGATCTCGGACCCGCTGCGCAAAGGCACCTTCGTCAACGCCGGCGACATGCTCTGCGAGCTCGATCCCGGCACGCGGCCGCAAAGCCTCGAAGAGGCGCAGGACGCGCTGACCGAGGCGCGCGCGCCGGTGCCCGAGGCCGAGGCCCGCATCCCCGAGGCCGAGGCCCGCG
>NZ_JBHTMU010000011.1:0-109080 GCF_042679605.1 Litorisediminicola beolgyonensis | reverse complement strand
GGTCAGGCCTTCGACCACAACAACGCCCACGTTGTCGGCTTTTTCATGTACCAGAAGGTGCGGTATTTCGCTCATGGGAGGGTTCCTTTTTGGTCCTGTGTTTCGAATGTTTGCGATCGTCGGGTCAGGGCTCGGGATAGTCCGTGTCCAGAGAGGCGACCCATGCGAGAGCCGTCTCGACATCCGCCGGTGTGACGGACCGGGTCATGTTGTGGATGCGGCTGCCCGGCCGGGCGGCGAAGGCGGCCACGCGCGCCCGGTCCTCGTCCGAGGTCCCCGAAAGCCCCACTTCGGCAAGGCTGCGGGGGAGACGGATCTCGCCGTAGAAGTTCAGAACCTCGTCCAGGAAGGCCGGGTCGCGGCCCTCGAGGTGAAGCTGCGCCAGGAGGCCGATGGCAACCTCCTCGCCATGGAGGATGCCCTTCGCCCCGGGCAGGACCGACAGCGCCATGCCGATCGCATGGGCCCCGGCCACGCCGCAGCCTTCGAACCCGAGCCCGCTCAGGAGGATGTTGGCCTCGATGACCTTGTCGACGGCGGGAGAGAGACGCTGCGCCGCGACATCGCGGACGGCGGCGGCCCCGTGCTCGCGGATCACCGCGTGACAGTGGCGGGCCAGGCAGAGCGCCGCTTCGGTGGGCTGCGTGCCGAAGAAATTGGGATTGCCGGAGGCCACGACCTGCTCGGCCTCGAACATGGTCACGAACGCATCGGCGATGCCCGCGCAGAAGAAGCGGAGCGGCGCGCGGACGATGATTTCGCTGTCGACCAGAACGGCCTCGGGATTGGTCGCCATGAAGCGCGGCCCGATGAAGGTGCCGTCGTCCTCGTAGGTAATGGCGAGCCTGCTGGTCGGGCTGTCGTTCGAGGCGATGGTGGGCAGGACGATGACCGGAACGCCGGTCTCGATCCGGACGGCCTTGGCCGCGTCGATGGCCTTGCCGCCGCCCATACCGATGACGCAGTCGAAGCCTCCGTCTCGCAGCCGGGCGGCGGCCAGGTCGATGGCGCGGGGCGAGCATTCGCCCTCGAACGGATCGCAGGCGGCCTTGAGACCCGAGGCGGCGAGCGCGGCCTCGAGCCGGGCCCCGTAGGTTTCGCGCACGAAGGCGTCGGCGACGACGTAGGGCCTCTTGCCGAAGGGCGCGACAAGCGGGCCGATCCGGTCGAGCAGACCTGCTTCCTGGCGGTAGATCAGGGGAAAGCCGATGGAGATCATGGTATATCCGGCTGGCATGGGCGAGGCGGGGGACGCCTCGCCCGGTTCCGTGTCGGGCTCAGTTCTTGGCGGCCACGGCGGCTTCGGCCTCGGATACCGCGTCGAGCATCTTCTGGAGCCATTCCTCGCCGTATTTCTCGACATACCAGTCCTGCATCGCCTGGCGCGCTCCGAGGAACGTTTCGCGATCGGCCTCGGTCGGCGTGTAGATCGTGCCGCCCGCTTCCTCGAAGGCGGCGTTGGCCGCGTCCTCTGTCTCGGCGTTGAACTCGGTCTGCCGCGCGGCGGCCTCGGTGAAGCCGTCGAGCACCACGGTCTGCAGGTCCTCGGGCAGAGCGTTCAGCCATTCGTCGCTGATGAAGTAATAGCCGAAGAGGAAGGTATGCCGGTCCAGGATGACGTGGCTCACCACCTCGTTGAACTTGTTCGACATGATGTCCGGCGTGCCGTTCTTGGTGCCGTCCACGACGCCGGTGGAGAGCGCGGTGTAGAGCTCGCCCCAGGCGACGGGGGTGGCGGCGGCGCCGAGGCTCGCGACGAACTCCTGCTGGAGCGGCGAGCTGATGGTGCGGATCTTCATCCCTTCGAGATCGGCCGCGGTCTGCACCGGCTTCGTCGTGAAGAAGGACCGCCAGCGGCCGCCATCGCTGACCGCGACGAGCCGGGTGTTGGGCAGCTGCGCCATGACCGCGTCGCGGATCTCGTCGGTGAAGGGGCCTTCCATGAAGGCATAGGCCACCTCGTCGTTCGGCAGGATGTACTGGAGGTCGACGACCGAAAGCTCGGGCACGAAGGGCGTCACGCCACCGATCGAGACATGCGCCACCTCGAGGGCGTTGGCGTTGACCTGCTCCATCACCTCTTCGTAGCTGCCGAGCTGGTTGCCCGGGTAGATGTCGACGGCGATGCGTCCGTCGGAGTTGGCCTCGATGATCTCCTTGAGCGTGGTCGAGCCGACATAGTCGTCGTTCTCCATCGTCGCCGGACCGGCATGGGCGATGCGTAGAGTGTAGTCCTGGGCCATGGCCGCACCGGCGAGCGCGATGCCGATGGCAAGCGCGGCGGCGCTGCTTTTCATCATGGATTTCATTGGAGTTCCTCCTGGGTTGGGTTCGGGGTCAGACCGGGAAGCCGAGAAGCTTCGGCAAGGTCAGCGAGAGTGCGGGAATGAGCGTGATCGCCAGAAGGACGATCAGGTGCACGACGTAGAAGGGCAGCATGGCGCGCACGATGGCGCCGACCGGTTCCTTCGAGACGGCGGCCGAAACGAAGAGCACGAGGCCGAAGGGCGGCGTGGCCAGGCCGATGGTCAGGTTCAGGCACATCACGACGGCGAAGTGGATCGGGCTGATGTCCATGCCGAGCATGGTCGGCCCGAGGATCGGCCCGACGATCAGGATCGCGGGACCTGCGTCGAGGAACATGCCGACGACCAGCAGGACGACATTGACCAGGAGCAGGAACACGATCGGGTTCTCGGTCAGGCCCAGCACCATCCGCGCCAGGTCCTGCGGGACGCCCGCGATGTTCAGCATCCAGCCGAAAAGCGAGGCCGAGCCGATCATCAGCAATACGTTGGCCGAGGACCGCGATGCCGTTGCCAGCAGGGCCGGGATATCGCGCAGCGTCAGCGACCGGATGACGAAGCTCAGGACCAGGGCGTAGATCACCGCCACCACGGCGGCCTCGGTGGGCGAGACGATGCCCAGGAGGATGCCGCCGAGGATGATCGCCGGTGTCAGCATCGGGAAGAACCCCTGGCTGACGCCGCTGACCATCTCCTGCCGCGAGGGCGCGCCCTCGCGCCGGAGGAAGTCGTGCTTGCGGGCGAGGATTGCCGTCATGGCCATCAGGCCGAGGCCCATCAGCAGTCCCGGCACGAAGCCCGCCGCGAAGAGCGCGCCGACCGAGACGTTCATGATGTAGGCGTAGACGATCATGATGATGCTGGGCGGGATGACCGGCCCGATGATCGACGAGGCGGCGGTGACGGCGGTGGCGAAGCGGCGGGTGTAGCCGTCCCGCTCCATCGCCGGGATCATCATCGAGCCGAGCGCCGAGACGTCGGCCACGGCCGATCCGCTCAGGCCCGCGAACATGACGCTCGACAGGATGTTCACATGCGCGAGACCGCCGCGCAAATGGCCGACGAGAAGCCGCGCCAGGTTGACCAGTCGCCGGGTGATGTCGCCCGCGTTCATGATCTCGCCGGCAAGAATGAAGAGCGGGATCGCCAGCAGGGGGAACTGGTTCACCCCGGCAAAGAACCTCTGGAGCCCGATCTGCACCATCGTGGCCTTGCCATCGACGAGAAACGCCAGGATCGGCCCGAAGGAGAGGGCGAAGACGATCGGCATGCTGAGGAGCGCCGCGATCACGGTCAGGACGATGAAGAGAGGCATCAGGCGGCCTCCCGCTCTCGCGGCGCGAGGAACTGGGACAGGGCCCCCTCGATGCAGAAGGGGATGATCAGGGCGAAGCCCACGGGAATGGCCGCGTAGATATAGCCCTGACGGAGCCAGTCCATGCTGGGGACGATGCGGGCCATGCCCTGTTTGACGAAGGCGACGCCGTAATGGACGACAAGCACGGCGAGCAGCAGGACCGCTGCGTGAATGGCGAGGTTGACCAGTTTGGCGAGGGGCAGGGGCAGGGCCTGCACCAGGCCCTCGATCGCCAGATGTCCAGCCCGCATTCCGGCGGCAAGACCCAGAAGCGTCATCCAGACGAGGCAGATCAGCGAGAGATCGTCGCTCCACGACAGCGGGCTGGTGAAGACGTACCGCATGATCACCGACAGCATCATCGTCACCACCAGCACCCCGAGCAGCCCCGAGATGAGCGCGGTGCAGATCCGTGCGATCGCAGTGTTCAGGGCAACGAGGGCCCCAAAAGCCGCTGTCATGGTCATCCTCCCTCGGCGGCCTTTTTCGCGGCTGCCTTTAATCTTGTATAAGATACATGATCGAAAGCGGTCAAGCCTTGAGCTCTCAATATTTGTATCTTATACAAGAATGGATCAAGCAAGGGGATTGCAGAGATGACGACTGCCCAGGTGATCTGCGCCGGGATCGTGACCGTGGATCTGGTCTTCTCGACCGGGGCCGAGGTTGCGCTCAGGGAAAAGAACCGGGCTCTCGCGTCGCGCATGGTTCCCGGAGGCTGCGCGCTCAACGCGGCCTTTGCCATCGCCCGGCTGGGCGGGCGAGCGACTCTGGCCGGAATGACGGGCGACGATCCCTTTGGCGACTGGCTCCGTCAGGAGGTCGCCGCCGCAGGGGTGGACGCGCGTCTCTTGGGTGTCCGGCCCGGCGTGACCACGTCGCGCTCTGCCGTGCTCGTCGCACCGGACGGCGAACGCACGATCATCAACGACCGCCCCGAGGCGCTTTATGCCGAGGGGTTGTCTGATGTGGATCTCGGCGACGCGGGGGCGGTGCTGACCGACACCCGCTGGCCCTCAGGCGCCACGGACCTGCTCGCCGCGGCGCGCGCGGCCGGTCTGCCGGGCGTGATCGATGCCGAAGCGCCAGTCGGCCACGCCGGAGAGGCCCTGCGCCTCGCCAGCCACATCGCCTTTTCCGAACAGGGGCTCGCCGAGTTCGCGGGTGGGGCCGACGCGGCCGCGCTTGCCCGGGCGGCGCGCGATCTGGGCTGCTGGGTCTGCGTCACGCGGGGGCCCGCGCCGGTGATCTGCCATGACGGCACCGAGCTCACGGAGCAGCCGACCTTCCCGGTGACGGCGGTCGACACATTAGGGGCCGGCGACGTCTGGCACGGCGCCTTCGCGCTGGCCCTGGCGGAGGGCCGACCCGAGGCCGAGGCCGTGCGCTTCGCCAATGCGGCCGGCGCTCTCAAGACCACACGACGCGGCGGCGCGGACGATCTGCCCGACCGCACGGAAATTCTACGATTGATGGAGGACTACCCCCGATGACACTGACACCCGGAAAACTGTGGGGCATGCGGCGCATGGCCGACCGCCATGGTCGCTTCAAGATGACCGCCGTCGACCAGCGCCCGCCGATCAAGGCCGCCATCGCCAAGCATTACGGCACCGACGAGGCACCCTATGCCGATGTAGCGGGCTTCAAGCGGCTCTTGATCGAGACCTTGCAGGACCGCTCGACCGCGCTCCTGCTCGATCCGCATTTCGCCATTCCCGCAGGCCTTACCGCGCTCTCGCCGGAAAAGGGGCTGATCGTCACGCTCGAGGATTCGATCTTCGAGGATACCGGCGCGGGTCGCCGGTCGAGCGAGATCGACGACTGGTCGGTCGAAAAGATCAAGCGCATGGGCGGCGACGCCGTGAAGGTGCTGGCCTGGTACCGGCCCGACGCCGATCCAGAGATCAACCGGCATCAGCAGGACTTCACCAAGCGCATCGGCGAGGCCTGCGCCAAGTACGACATCCCCTTCCTTTTCGAGCTTCTGGTCTTCCCGCTCGACAGCGACGCGCACCAGACGCAGGACTATGTCGAGATGCAGGGCAAGCGGTCCGACGACGTCCTGCGCTCGGTCGAGGAATTCGCCAAGCCCGATTACGGCGTCGACGTCTTCAAGCTGGAAAGCCCGGTCGCCGCGGCAGACGTGCCCGGTGTGGGCGAAGGCGATTGGCAGGGCGTGCAGGAGATCTTCGACGAGATGGGCCGCCTTGCAGGCAGGCCCTGGGTCATGCTCTCGGCCGGGGCGAGCAAGCCCGCGTTCCGCAAGATCATGACCCATGCCTACCGGGCTGGGGCCTCGGGCTACCTCGCGGGTCGGGCGATCTGGCTCGACGCCTTCGGGCATTTCCCCGACTGGGACCGGATGCGCGCCGGTCTCGAGGGCGAGGCCGCTGCCTACATGGACGATCTCAACGCGCTGACCGATGCTGAGGCGATGCCGTGGCACGCGCACGCGCTTTTCGGCGGCGACGGAGAGGCCTTCACCCCCGCAGACGCGAGTTTCCGGCACGGCTACCCGGGGTTCGGCGGATGAGCGGGATGTCGGACTACCTGATCGAGGCGAACCTGATCGGCGGCGCGTGGCGCGACGCGACCGGAGAGAAGATCGAGGTGACCAACCCGGCCACCGGAGCGGTCCTGGGCCATGTCCCCTCCTTCGGCGCGTCCGAGACGGAAGAGGCCATCACCGCCGCCGCAGATGCCTTCCCCGGCTGGGCCGCGACCGATCTCGGCACCCGTGTGGGGCACCTGCGTCGGCTGCATCAGGCGCTCATGGACAACCAGGAGGCCCTCGCGGCGCTTCTGACCGCCGAACAGGGCAAGCCGCTGGCCGAAGCGCGGGGCGAGATCGCCATCGGCGCGGCCTACGTGCTCTGGTTCGCCGAGGAGATCCGGCGGCTCAAGGGCGAGATCGTGCCCGCGCCGGTCAACGGGCGGAGGCTTCTCGTCACCCATCACCCCGTCGGGGTCGTCGCAGCGATCACGCCCTGGAACTTCCCGTCCTCGATGCTCGCGCGCAAGCTCGGACCCGCGCTCGCGGCGGGCTGCACGACGGTGGTCAAGCCAGCCTCGCTCACGCCCTATTCGGCGCTGGCCTGGGGCCGCTTGGCCGAAGAGGCGGGCTTCCCGCCGGGCGTGGTGAACATCGTGACCGGCTCCGCCCGCGAGATCGGCGGCGCGATCATGTCCGACCCCCGGGTCCGCAAGGTGACGTTCACCGGCTCGACCGAGGTCGGAAAGACGCTGATCCGGCAATCGGCGGACACGGTGAAGAAGGTCTCCATGGAGCTGGGCGGCAACGCTCCCTTCATCGTCTTCGACGACGCCGATCTCGACCGCGCGGTCGAAGGCGCGATGATCGCCAAGTACCGCAATTCGGGCCAGACCTGTGTCTGCGCCAACCGCATCTACGTCCAGTCGGGCATCCATGACAGCTTCGTGGCGCGCCTGACTGAGGCCACCAAGGCGCTCAAGGTGGGCGACGGCACCGAGCCCGGCGTCGAGCAGGGGCCGCTGGTGGACCGGTCGGCCTTCGACAAGGTCACGGATCTCGTCGCCGACGCCGTGAGCCACGGGGCCGAGGTCGCCACGGGCGGCGGTGCCCACACGCTGGGCGGCACCTGGTTCGAGCCGACGGTCCTGACCGGGATCACCCCCGCGATGAAGATCGCGCGGGAAGAGATCTTCGGACCAGTCTCCGCGATCGTCCGTTTCGAGGACGAGGCCGAAGCGATCGAGGCCGCGAACGATACCGAGTTCGGCCTTGCCGCCTATGCCTACACGCAGAACGTGGCGCGCATCTTCCGCCTGACCGAGACGCTGAACTACGGCCTGATCGGCATCAACGAGGGTCTGATCACGACGGTCGAGGCGCCGTTCGGCGGCCTGAAGGAAAGCGGTCTGGGCAAGGAAGGCGGCAGCCAGGGTCTCTCGGACTACCTGGACAGCAAGTACACCTGCATCGGGGGTCTGTGACGGCCCCCGCTCAGCTGTCCGACCGGGAGAGCTCTACCTGGTAGCTGGCGAAGTCGGTGCGATACCAGCTCTGGCGCAGCTCGACGGCCCGGTCCGACAGGTCATGGGCAATCCGCTTCGTCCTGAGCACGGGTGTCCCGGGCGCGATCTCCAGCGCCTGGGCCACGTCCTCCGGGGCCACGTCGGCGGTGACCTCTTCGTGGACCTTCACGATGAACATGCCGAACCGGTCGTGGAGATACGGGTAGAGCGAGCTCGGAAGCGGGCTGTCGTCCGCTACCCCCTCGATCCGGGCGGCATCGAAACTCATGTGTTCCAGCACGAAAGGCCGTCCCTCGTTCTCGCGGACTCGGTAGAGGCGGGCGACACGGGCGCATTTCTGGCCGAGCACGGCCCGCTCGGCCTCGGTCGGCTCTCCGATCTCGATGCTCTCCGTGCGCAGAACGGGGACCACCATCGCGCCCTCGGCATCGCGAAGCCGGAAGAAGGCGTAGAGCGATTCCTCGGGCGTCGTCCGGCAGACCATCGTGCCGCGACCGGGGGCCCGGCTGAGCAGGCCGCGCGCCTCCATCGCCATCAGGGCCTTGCGCACCGTCCCCTGGCTGATGCCGAATTCCTCGGCCAGGGCAAACTCGTTCGGCAGGATCGACCCGGCTTTCCACCGCCCCGAGGCGATGCGGCCCGTCATCTCGAGCTCGGCCTTCTTGTAGAGCGGCTGCGGTTGCAGCTGGGTGCTCTGTCTCGTCTTCGCCATATCCGTCGTCCCCGTGCCGTCAATCCATCGCCGGCCCGCGCTGGACATTGCCGTTCCCATGCAGGAAATCGGCGGTTCTATATATCAAGCACAGCAAGAATAGCACGTTGCATCTCGGTCTTGGCTCAGTTTGACGGCACGACCGACACAGTTGGAAACGGGGAATATTTTGTCACGTATCCCGTCATGTCTTGCCGGGAGGGGGTGGTAAGGGAATTGGATGATCTGGCGGATGCGTGAGACAGGTGCGGTCGAAAGGCGCGCCGCCCGGAATTGCCGGGGCAGTTCTTTGCGCCGAGCTGTCGTGCGTCCAATTGCAGATCTGCATAGGCTCTTTTTAGATGCCTTTTGCTTCGCCATATCTCGACGTGGACGGATCGCGCCAAGAGCGGCGCTGAGTCTTCGGCGGCCCAAGGGCGTCTCGACCGACATCCTGTCATTTCGGTCGAGCACGGCTCCCGGCAGATACTGCCGATCGCCGATCTTTGCGTCGCGTCGCTCAAGACACGCCCGGAGCGCGGGATGTCTCGATCAGAACGCGTCCCGGACGGCGTCGCGCACTTCTGTCCGGAGGATCCAGTTCCCGGGATCCGTGTCGTTTCGCTTTTCTCCGCGATAACCGAGCAGCGACATGCCGTCTGCTTCGGGTTCATCGCAAATCGACGTCGCCTCAGACGAGAGGTAGCTGGCAATCAGCAGGCCTGCAGAGGCCAGGGCGCGATTGGCCGAGGTCTTCGATTTGTAGCCCGCCGCGCTTGCAAGCCGTCCTTCCGACAAGCCGTCCTCATCGGCCAGGGCCAGTGCGGTGAGCATGGCGCGCTGAGGCCCGGAAAACGCCACCTGGCCCAGAGCTTCGGTGTATTCCTCGATGGTCGGGACGGAATATCCCGTCGCCAGTTCAATCCGGCGATCGCCGCTTCTTCGGATGTCCCGTGCGTCGATCATCTCGTGAAGGGCGGCAATCGCGGCCTCTTCCGTCTCGCCTCGCGCCTCGGCGATCAGGCCGCGGACATTCGTCGGCGGTTTGGGGAAGGCTCTGGCGACATACTCGCCGGAGAGGCGTCCTGACTTGATCTGATACCGGCCGTGCTCGCCCAATTGGATTTTCGCCGAGGTCGTGGGCTGCTCCGAGGCCGTCTCTTTGGGTTTGCTTTTGAAAAGATCGCGACCGGCGGTCGCGCGATTATCTGTGCTGTGACGCGTCATGATGGGTTTCCCTTGTTGAGATTTCTATGGCTGCGGCGGTCCTGGCCAAGCCGCGAGGCGGGCTCATCGGCGGTCGCTCGGGTCGCAAAACGCGAGGCGGCCTCGGTTCGAGAGTTCGGTCGCAAGCGATTGGCCGGGAATGGCGGGCACGAAACGGGAGCGGTCGTTTGACACTCAGGCTAGGAAACCCGGCTCTCTCGTGTCCCCGCGCAGGTTTGCCGCTCGCAGTCAGGACCGACTGGTATCCGAGCCAGCGATTGTCGCGTTGTCGAACTGTAGGATGGCGAAAAGTGTTCGGTTTTTGAGAGAAGACCACTGACATCGCCGCTTTCGAGGCTGGTGCGCCGCCAGACCGTGGGCGTCGTCGGCAGTAGCGGAACTTCGGTCCAAACCCGTGCGCATACCAGTTTATGAACTGGCGACCTTTAAGGCCTGAGCAGCCCAGCGCGAGCATGATTGCCGGCGCTGGGCGAGAAGACAGCCACCACCAGGCGGCAATCCATGTTGCGACAAAGGGCGCGAGCGTCGCGATCACGTCCAGCAGTCTGCGCGCCGTCTCCGGCGCACGACCGCGCGGGACCTGGCGGACCTGGGCTGGCTCTCTGCGGCTGGAATGAGACGTCCCACGGTGTTCGAGCGCTCCGTCGGGAGCGCCCGGACGGTGCGGTCAGGCCTGCGCGAGATTGGTCGCGCTTTCGCGCCCGTCGCGGCCCGTCTCAACATCGAAGGTCACCTTCTGACCGTCGGCCAGGCCGGTGAGGCCCGCGCGCTCGACGGCGGAGATGTGGACAAAGACGTCCTTGCCGCCCGTCTCGGTTTCGATGAAGCCGAAGCCTTTTTGTGCGTTGAAAAACTTCACGGTGCCATTGGCCATATCCGTGTTCTCCTGTTCATACGCTGCCCACAGGATGCGGCAGCCCGGCAAAGTCAGACTGAGAGATCGACTGAAGCCGGATTAGCGGGAGCAGCGGGTCGCAGAGAAAAACGTTGACTGCCCCGTTCATGAGGCATTGGGGTCAGTAACACAACAGAAAATGCGGATAAGCGGGATTAAGTAATTAAATCATTATCTTGCAGATGGATGTGTTCAGGTCATTTTGCGATGTCCATTCCTTAGGGTTGTTTGTCAAAAAAACTCACCGCGCTTAATCGACATTTCGGCGTGTGCCGAATGGATGACGAAAAACGCGAACTGACACTGGAAAGACGTTTGATATTGAACATCGCGGTGCAAGCGACTGCGCTTCGCGACGGACCGATCTCGGACCTGCCGCTGCGCCTTACGCCCCGCGAGGCACGGCCCGGTCGCCTCCGGCAACCGGGCCGTGCCTTCCGGGAATTAGTCGGTTAAGCGGACTGCATGAGCAGGGCCTTGCCGGTCCAGTCGCTGTCGTCGACGGCGTTGGCCAATACGAAGGCCACATCTCCGCGCGCGGCTGTCGCCTTGGCGTCGACCTTCTCGCCGAGAACGATATCGCGCGAGCCATCCTCATCGGTCAGCGAGACGGGCCGCACGATGGCGTAGTCCAGGCCCGACGCCATGAGATGCTCGTCGGCATCGTGTTTCGCTTGAAGGTAATGCGCCAGCTCGCTCTCGACGTCGGGATTGTCCGCGCCCACCGTGCTCAGCATGACGAAGCGCGACACGTCGGACGTCACGGCCAGATCGACCAGGCGTTTCGCGCCGTCACGGTCGATCTTGTCGGTCATGTCCGGGCCGGTCGAACTGCCCGAACCTGCGGCGAAAATCACCACGTCGCAATTCTCGCAGACGCTGTCCTGCAGGTCTGCCAGATCGCCGTGACGCAGTTCGACGTCCTCGGGAAGCGCGCTCGTGTCCGAGCTCTCGCGCACGAGCGCGATCGGGTGATGGCCCCGCGTTCTCAGTTCTTCAACGAGGCGCAGGCCGGTCTTGCCGGTGGCACCGGCGACAAGGATTTTCATTTTGGGTTCCAGTATTCAGAGGGGCTTCGGGGCGTGACGGCGACCGGGCGGCGACAGCGGTTTCGCTGCGCGCCCGGTCGGACTGTCAGAGCATCGCCAGAAGCTTGCGCGCGGCGTCTTCCGACGAGGCCGGGTTCTGGCCCGTGACCAGCTTGCCATCGGTGACGACGAAAGAGGCCCAGTCGTCGCCCTTCTCGTAATCGCCGCCATTGGCCTTCAGCATGTCCTCGACGAGGAACGGCACCACATCGGTGAGGCCGACGCCGTCTTCCTCGGTATTGGTGAAGCCGGTCACGGTCTTGCCCGCCACGAGCGGCTTGCCGTCGGACCCCTTAGGGTGCTTGAACACGGCCGGCGCGTGACAGACCGCACCGACGGGGCGGTCGCTCTGCGCGAAGGTCTCGATCAGCCGCGTGCTGTCGGCATCTTCGGCGAGGTCCCAGAGCGGCCCGTGACCACCGGGATAGAAGATCGCGTCGAACCCGTCGGCATCGACCGTCGAGAGCACCTTGGAATTGGCGAGGGCCGACTGGGCGTCCGCGTCGGATTTGAAGCGCTCGGTCGCCTCGGTCTGGGTGTCTTCGGTGTCGCTGCCCGGGTCGAGCGGCGGCTGGCCACCCTTGGGCGAGGCGATGGTGATATCCGCGCCAGCGTCCTTGAAGACGTAATAGGGAGCCGCGAATTCTTCGAGCCAGAAGCCCGTCTTCTTTCCGGTATCGCCGAGTTGATCGTGCGACGTGAGAACCATCAGGATCTTCATGGTCATACCCTTTCGATCGAGTGTCAGATTGGATGACGCCGCGTGTGGCCGCGTCATGCGTCACCGGGAGAACCAACGGCGGAGTAAGTCGTTCCGTCAGATCGGTCGGCTGACGTGGGGGCAGGGTGATTAGGTCCCGATAGTCTCGGATGAAATGGGCGTCGAACGGCTCGCGAATGGCAACGCTCGGACACCGGAGCGCTCGACTACTGCGATCGGATCAGTGCTTTTCGCGACCCCGGATAGCGTTTCGGGTGGCTTGGAGAACGGCCCCAAGCGGCTCGCGATGCGTGACCGGCGCCTCGGAATAGAGCCCGCGATCCGCCGGTTCGAGCACGGCCAGTCGCGCGGCCTCGTCCAAATCCGAATGGTCTTCCAGGATGCGCGCGGCCAGGACACGGACGGCCGGTGCGTCGCGCCGTAGGACGTGCATCCGCAACCGGGCGAGGTGACTGGCGCGCGTCGCCGCACGTCTCCAGTGCCGCAGCGAGCGCCGAGGGGGCAGGGCCAGAGCCATCGCCGTCCCGAAGGAGAGAAGCAGGAGCGCCCAGCTTGCCCAGCCAAATTCCGGCAGCGCGCGCCAGCCTGACGTGCCATTGGCAGAGAAGCTGGCATAACCGATGGGAGAGGCCGGGAGGGTCAGCGTCTCCGGGGTCCCGCGTGCGGTGTCGAACCACGGGATCGTGGCGGCAGGGATCACCCCCGGCTCGCCCTTGATCGGCCGCAGGGTCCAGGTCCAGACGACGGTCGAGACCGGACCAAGCTCGGTGACCTGAAGGTCCCGGTCCACGGGCGGCGTGAAGCTGATCAGCCAAGGTTGCCGCAGCTCGGGTTGCGGCGGCATCATTTCCGGTGTCGCGCCGAGAGCGCGGAGGACGACGCGCCGGGTCACGCTCTGTCCGTCTTCAAGCTGCGACGGGTCGGTGTCCCAATGGTCCGACATCTCCAGCGCGCTCAGGGGGAGCCAGCCCTGAGACGCGTCCTCGGGTCGGGCTTGGACCTCGAGCGTCACCGGGGCCGAGCGAAGGATCACCGTCTCCCGCGCGCCGTCCGCACCGAGCACCTCGAGGCTGTGGGCGATGGGCAGGATCTCCAACGTGCCCGGGCGCTTCGGATAGAAGGCCAGGCGGCGCTCGAATATCCGCGCGGGCAGGCCGTCGATGCGCTCTTCGGACCAGCGATCCAGACCGAGCCGAACCCAGTCGAGATCGGTCATGGGACGAAGCTTGACCTCTTCGCGGGTGATGTTCTGCCGGTAGGTCCCGCGCAAGGTGGCGAGGACCATCTCTCCCTCGAAGGGCGCGCTTTCCCGCGCATCGAGGATCAGTTCGAGCCGTGGCGACGAGGTCTCCTGCGCCACGGCGGCGCTGCCGAAGACGGAGATCAGAAGGAAGAGGAGCCTCACCATGCGTCCGGTTGCTCCGGGTGCGCTTCGCCCGTGTCGCGACGCCGCTCCATCTCGGCCGCAAGCCGCGCCGCGAGATAGGCGCTTGGAGCGTCCTCCAGCGCATCGAGCCATGCGTCGTCCGCGACCGCCGAGCGCTCGCCGGTGACAGGCCGTTTCAGCGAGGAGCGCTGAGGGTCGAGCTTCTGTTCCTCGATCGGCTGGTGCGGGGCGTCGGGGTCGAAGGTCGTGGTCTCCATGCCAGTTTCTTTCAGGAGAGCCTCGATGCGGCCGTGCCCCATCCCGTCGCCGATGACCGGGGGCACCAGCGCCTTGACCAGGTCGCGGTTGTGGCGCGCTTCCGCGTCGTAGCGGTCGGCAAAGAGAACCGCGTCGAAAT
This sequence comes from Litorisediminicola beolgyonensis, assembly GCF_042679605.1. Taxonomy (NCBI): domain Bacteria; kingdom Pseudomonadati; phylum Pseudomonadota; class Alphaproteobacteria; order Rhodobacterales; family Paracoccaceae; genus Litorisediminicola; species Litorisediminicola beolgyonensis. The sequence continues at coordinate 94,991 of NZ_JBHTMU010000011.1, read as the reverse complement.
AGGCCACCGACAGCGCATGGTCTCCGGTCGCGGCCAAGGTGAGCCCGCGATTGTAGGTGGCGCTGCGACCGATGTCGGCGAAGGCGCGGTCGGCGGCCGCGTATTGGCCTTGGGCGTAGAGCGCTGCCGCCCGAACGGAAGGGTCGCGCGCCAAGGACGCCGCGCCCGCGGGCAGGCCGACCTGCCAGGCAAGCTTGCCCCAGGCCTCAGGTCCCGCGGCCACTCCGCTGACCAGGGCCGCGATCAGGAGCCATCCCCTCATGTCGGTCTCCGCCGGAACAGCGCTGCGAGGGGCAGGAGCGCGAGGGCCGCGATCCAGGGTCCGAGATCGCGATAGACAAGCGCCCGGATGTCGCGGTCCAGGGCCGCTTCGTTGCGACCTCCGGCCAGAAGCCCGTCGATCTCCGCCAGATCGGTGGCCGCCGCCGCGGAACCGCCGCCCGCTTTTGCCAGCGCGACCAGGGGCGCGATATCGGCCGACGGTGACCCATAGGGTGCGCCGTCCTGAGCGACGAAGATCGCCGAGACGCGCATGCCCTCGGCGGCCATCTCGCGCGCCAGTGTTACCGTCTCCGGTCCCACACCGCCGCCATCCGACACCAAGACCACGTCCGGTGCCAGCGAGGCCGCGTCGTCCAGAGCGCGCCGTGCGGTCGCGAGCGCGCGGTCGGGACGACTGCCCGCCACCGGCATCGTGTTCGGTCCGAGCACCGCGATCGTGCTCTTGAGAGTTGCCGGGTCTTCGGTCGGAATGCTCGCAAGGAAGGCCTCTCCCGAGTAGAGGATCAGCCCGGCGGGGCGTGTGCGGTTGACGTCGATCAGGCGGGCAATCGCGGCCTGCGCGTCGTCGAGCCCGCCGCCTTTCGTGACCGAGGGAGACAGGTCCAGCACCAGCATCAGCGCATCGCGGTTGCGCAGGGCAGGGGCGTCGCGGTCGCGGAGGGCGGGCCCGGCGAGCCCCGCGCAGAGGAGCGCCAGCGCCGCCCCCATCAGCCACGGCTCGAGATCGGCGCGCGGGCGCGTAACGTATCCCCGTGCGCGCATCGCCGCCATCAGATCGGGATCGACCACCGCCTGCCATCCGCCAGATGCGCCTGCGCGGCGCGATAAGATATACGCGGCGATCAATGTGCAGGGCAGACCGATGAGCCAGGCGGGCCGGAGCAAGAGGAGGTCGGGCAGCGTCATGCGGTCTCCCTCGCCCGCACGGCCAAGGTGAGGCCGAGGCTCGCAACCGACAGAGCCGCCAGCCAAGGCCAGTAGCTTTGCCAGGCCCGGACCGGCGGCATGTCCGCGAGGCTCGGCTCGAGCCGGTCGATGACCTCCGTCACCTGCTGGAGATCAGAGGTCGATGTCACGCGGAAGCTCTGCGCCCCGGCGGCCTCGGCGATGCGCTGGAGGGTCCGGGTGTCCACCGCGTCGCGCGCATCGGGGTTGTCGCTGAGGTCGGTCGGGCCCAGGGCGATCGTGTAGACCTTGATCCCGAGGCGGCGGGCGGCTTCGGCCGCGGCGACCGGGTCCACGACGCCCGAAGTGTCCTGGCCGTCGGACAAGAGGACGACCACGCGACTGGTCGCCTCGCGGTCTCTGAGACGGCGCATCGCGAGGCCGAGACCGTCTGCAATCGCGGTGGCCTTGCCGGAGATGCCGATCCGGAGCGTGTCGATGGTCTGTGCCACCGCCGCGACGTCATGGGTCAGGGCGGCCGCGACATAGGGGCGGTCGCCGAACACCACCACGCCGATCCGGTCTCCGGAGCGTCCGCGCACGAAGGCGCCCGCCACGGCCTGCACCGCTTCCAGGCGGGACACGGTCCGGCCTTTGAGCGCGAAATCCTCGCGCTCCATCGAGCCGGAGAGGTCGAGCGCCAGCACGATGTCGCGTCCAGAGGCGGGCATGACGTCGAGAACGCGCTCCTGCCGGGGCCCCGTGAGGGCGAGGACCAGCGCGATCCACGAAAGCGTCAGCGCGGCGAGCCGCAGGTGGCGGCGGGCGGCGGAGAATTTGACCGGGAGGAAGGCTTCTGCAAGGGCCGGGGGGAGGCTCAGGGATCCATCGGCCTCGTCGCGCGGCGGCAGGAGGCGCAGGACGAGCAAGGGCAAGGGCAGGAAGATGAGAGCCCAGGGGAACGCAAAGCTCATGGGCGGGTCGCCTGCGGTGAGGTGTGAGCGTCATCACATGCGGTCGGGTCGAACCGGGCGCTCGGGTCGTAGAGCGCGCGGTGCAACTCGGGTGGGACCGGTGCGCCGGACCGGCGCAGGTCGAGAGCCAGTTCGGTCAGGCGCTCCTGCGGGGTCGCGGTCGCGGGCAAGCTTGTCGGTTTCTCCGGCCCGCGCGCCGCTCGGGTCAATGCGCGAAGCGGCAAGGACAGGCACAGCCCCGCCAGGATGCCGAGCGAGATCAGCGCCAGCGCGTCGCGCAGCCCGAATTCGGCGAAGTGCAGCGGAACGCGGATCGGGGCAAGTTGCGCGACGAGGTCTTCCGGGGTCATGCCGGCACGTCCTCCGGCCGGTCGCACGGGACGACACGGTAAGAGACCCCGGCCGCCGTCAGGATGTCCGGCGAGGGAGACGGGCCAAAACGCCCACGGACGAGCTCTTGCCCGATCCGCGCCGCGACCCGGCGGCTCGGTGGCGTATGCTCGACCGCATCCTGCACGAGGAGCACCTCCAGCGGCCCGGAGAGGGAGAGGGAGGCAAGCGTCGCCCCGAACGCGGCGCCCGGCTTGTCGAACCCGGTTGCCAAGATGACCGCCGTTCCGTGGCGCACGCGCGGAACGAGGTCGGCCATGCACTCCGCCAGAGGGCGCAGCGCGGTCCCCGGCGCCGCCAGCGCCTCGTCATGGCAGCGCGCAAGCGTGCCCGCGATCTCGAGCATCGCTGCATGTCCGGGACGTGCGGGCACCCAGGTCGGGCCGGTGTCGCGCAGGATCGCAAGGCCGCACCGCCCGTCCGACAGAACGCATCGCCAGCCTTCTAGCGCGGCGGCCTCGGCGGCGGCGACCGAGCGCAGGCGCCCCCTGGTGCCCCAGAACATCGAGCCGCGCATGTCCACGATCAAAAGCAGGCTGCGCTCGACCTCTTCGTGGCAACGTCGGATCTGGCGGCGACCGCTTCGAGCGGTGGCGGCGGGATCGAGCTGGCGGGGATCGTCGCCGTCGACGAAGGGGCGCAGATCATAGAGATCGCCGCCCGAGCCGCGTCGCGGACCGGAGCGCCCCGCGCTCTGTCCCCTCGACCAGCCGTCGGCGCGAGGGCGCTTGGCAAGCGCGGCCAGCGCGACCAGCCGGTCGAGCGAAAGATGCGCTCCGGTCGGCGCGGCACGGCTCACAGCGGCGCGACCGTGGAGAGGATGTCGTCCATGATGCTGCGCGCCGTGACGCCGTCGGCCTGCGCGCGCCATGTCGGGACCATCCGGTGGCAGAGAACATCGGCCGCCAGTGCCTGCACGTCCTCGGGCACGGCGTAATCCCGGCCCCTGAGCCATGCCCGTGCGCGCGCCGCGGCGGCCAGAGACAGCGTCCCGCGCGGGCTGACCGCGTGCCTGACGCGTCCTTCGGCGGCCTTGCCGTGCCGCGTCGCCATGACCAGCGCGACGATGTAGCGCCGGAGCGCGGGCGACAGGTGCACGTTCAGAACGCTTTCCTTGATCACGTCGAGCGTCCGCAGATCGAGCGTCGGAGGCGCGGTCTCGGCCTGCGCGCGCAGCTCGCCCTCGACCAGATCGAGGATCGCCATCTCGGTCTCCTCGTCCGGCAGGTCGAGAAGCACATGAAAGAGGAACCGGTCGAGCTGGGCCTCGGGAAGCGGAAAGGTGCCCTCCTGCTCGAGGGGGTTCTGGGTCGCGACCACCATGAAGGGACGCGGCAGCGGATGCGCGGTGCCGCCGCTCGTGACCTGTCCTTCCGCCATCGCCTCGAGCAGCGCCGATTGCACCTTGGGCGGGGCGCGATTGACCTCGTCGACCAGCACGAGCGAGTGGAAGATCGGGCCCGGCAGGAACGACATCTCGCCGCTGTCCTGGCGCCAGACCTGCGTTCCGGTCACGTCCGAGGGCATCAGGTCGGGGGTGCACTGGATGCGGGCGAAGCTGCCCTCGACGGCATCCGAGAGGCGCCGCACGGATCGGGTCTTGGCCAGCCCCGGCGGCCCCTCGATCAGCACATGCCCGCCGGTCAGGAGGCAGATGACAAGGCGTTCGACCAACTCCCTCTGTCCGATCAGCCCGCTTTCCATGCGCTGGATCAGCGATCGGGCGGACAAAGCCAGGTGGTCCGGCGGGGTGAGGTCTTCCATCAACGGCTCTCCATCTCTCCGGGGCAGGAAGACATGGCGGGACGGCCAACCCAACGCTTTCACGCATATTCAGGAAACCGCGGGCATATTGCCCGCGACAAGCACGCGGGTTTGCCCGATCCTGAGGGCCGGAAGGCCCGGGGGAGGAACCGCGATGAGTCTCAGGATGCGGCTGGTGCTGACGCTCTGGCTGGTGGTGCTGGCCGCCGGGATCGTCACGGTGACGTTCGCGGCCGCGGGCGCCTATGCCACCGCCGACCGGATGACGCGGAACACGTTGACGCGGGCGGGTTACGTGCTTGAGCGCGCTTACCACATGGAGCCGCGCGCGGGCGATCCGCTCTACGCCGAGATGACCGCGATCAAGCTTCTGGGCCTGATGGACCCGGGCACCTGCATCCGCTTCGAGCAGCGCCTGATCCCCGAGCGCCGCCTCTGCGCCAGTTGGCAGGCCTTCGGTCCCGTGGCGCCGGACGGGTTCCGCCAGCTCGTGACGCGCGTATTCGAGGCACCGTCCCCGGCGGTCGAGGAGGATAGCGGATCGCCCTACGGGATCTACTCCGTCGAGGTCAGTTTCGACGCCGTGGCCGCCGCGACGCTGGCGTGGCAACGGGTGACGCTGGCGCTCTGGCAGACGGCGGGCATGGCCGCGGGGGTTTTGCTTCTGGGGACGGTGGCGATCGTCGCGCGGCTCGGTCCCGTGGGGGGGATCGTCGATGCGCTCGACCGTCTGAGCCACGGCAATCTCGACACGAGGGTGGGCGTGACCGGCGCTGCCGAGTTCCGGCGCATCGCCGAGGCGGTGAACCGGCTTGGCGAGCAGCTTCGCAGCGGCACCGAGGCGCGCCGCAGGCTCACGCGCCAGCTGATCGAGGTCGAGGACACCGAGCGGCGCCAGCTCGCGCGCGATCTGCACGACGAGTTCGGCCAGATGCTGACCGCGACTGCGGCGCTCGCCGCGTCGATCCGGCTGATCGCGCCCCCCGAGCATCCGAGTGTCGCAGAGGATGCCGAGGCGATCGGGACCAATATCCGCGCGATGATGACCTGCCTGCGCGGGGCGTTCGCGCGTCTCAGGCCGCCCGACCTTGACGAGATCGGACTGGCCGCCAGCCTTCGCGGCATGCTCTCCGGCTGGCAGTCCCAGACCTCGGCGCGGTTCACGCTGGAAAGCACCCTCCGCGAGGCGTCGCTCAGCGGTCCGGTCCTTCTCGATCTCTACCGCATCGTCCAGGAAGGCGTCACCAATGCCATGCGGCACGGCGCGCCCTCCAAGGTCGATGTCGCGCTGCGCGAAGACGCCGCGGGGATCGTCGTTGAGGTCGAGGACAATGGTGGTGGGCGCGCGGATGACAGCGCGCCGGGCCACGGTCTTCTCGGCATGGCGGAGCGGACCGAGGCGATGGGCGGCACCCTCGAGATGCAGGATACCGCGCAGGGCTTCCGCCTGCGCGTCACGCTGCCCTATGCGCAGGCGCGGTCCGCCGCATGAGAGAGTGCAGCGTCATGATCGTCGACGATCATCCGGTCGTGCGCGAGGGCTATCGTCGGCTGATCGACCTGCAGCCCGGCCTGAGGATCGTCGGCGAGGCCGAGGATGCCCGGACGGCTTACTCGCAGTTCCGCGCCCTGGAGCCGGACGTGGTGGTGATGGATCTGACGCTCGCCGGTGCCAGCGGGATCGAGGCCATCCGCCACATCCGGCAATATGACGACGCCGCGCGGATCGTCGTCTTCACCATGCATCTCAGCGCCGCCTTCGCGCTCAAGTCGATCCGCGCGGGGGCAACCAGCTACATCACCAAGAGCAGCGATCCCAAGCTGCTGATCGACGCGATCTTCGGAGCGTTGCACGGGCGACGGTCGATTTCACCGGACGTGATGGAGGCGATCGCCCATGATCGGGTCTCCGGCGCGGGCACCGGGCTTGCCGATCTCACGCCGCGCCAGACCGAGATCCTGTGCCTGATCGCCCGAGGCTGGTTGCCGAACCGGATCGCCGAGGAGCTGTCGATCAGCCTCAAGACCGTCCGCAACAACCACTACCAGATCAAGACGATCCTCGGGCTAGAGACCGATGCGCAGCTCGTCTGGTTCGCGCTTCAGTCGGGGCTGCTGCCGGAGGCCTGAGCGGGCGGGTTACGGCGCACGTCTCCGAGAGACGGGACGCTCGTCCCTCGCGGCTCGTTGAAACAAGCCCGATCTACCATTCCGCGATGCTGCCATCACCGTGGCGCCAGAGCGGGTTGCGCCAGTTCTCGGCGGCGCGGGAGCGCTCGATCACCAGCTCTTCGTTGATCTCCACGCCGAGGCCGGGCCGGTCGAGGAGGGGGGTGAAGCCGTTCTCGATCCGCAGGGGCGTCGGGTCGACGAGGTAGTCGAGCAGATCGGCGCCGGTGTTGTAGTGGATGCCCGCGCTCTGTTCCTGGATGAAGGCGTTGTGCGACAGGAAATCGAGATGCAGCGAGGCCGCCAACGCGACCGGCCCGAGCGGGCAATGCGGCGCGAGCGCGACATCATAGGCTTCGGCCATCGCCGCGATCCGCCGGGCTTCGCTCAGGCCGCCGCAATGGCTGATATCCGGCTGCACGATGTCGACCATGCGGGCCTCGAGGAGATCCCGGAACTGGAACCGGGAATAGAGCCGTTCGCCCGTGGCAATCGGGTAGGAGAGGCCGCTCGCGATCTGCGGCAGGCAATGCAGGTGCTCTGGCAGGACCGGCTCTTCGATGAAGAGCGGATGCATGCCTTCGAGCTCGCGCAGCAGCGCCTTGGCCATCGGGCGGTGGACCCTGCCGTGGAAGTCGATGGCGATGCCGATCTCCGCGCCGACCGCCTCGCGCGCCTCGAAGGCGCGTGCCACGGCGGCGTCGACCTTGGCGTGAGTGTCGACGATGGCGAGCTCGGGCGTGCCGTTCATCTTGAACGCGGTGAAGCCATTGGTGACGACCTCGCGCGCCTGCGGGCCGATGGCGTCGGGGCGGTCGCCGCCGATCCAGCAATACATCCGCATCCGGTCGCGCACAGCACCGCCCAGAAGCGCATGGACCGGGACCGACAGGGCCTTGCCCTTGATGTCCCAGAGCGCCTGGTCGATCCCGGCGATGGCGGACATCAGGATCGGCCCGCCGCGATAGAAGCCGCCGCGGTAGAGGCTCTGCCAGATGTCCTCGATCCGGTGCGGATCGCGGCCGATCAGAAGCTCCGACAGCTCGTGCACGGCGGCCTCGACCGTGGCCGCGCGGCCTTCGATCACAGGCTCGCCCCAGCCCGAGATCCCCTCGTCGGTCTCGATCTTGAGGAACATCCAGCGCGGGGGAACGCGCCAGGTGGTCAGCTTGGTGATCTTCATGGCGGCTCCCTTTCTCCGTGATCCGGCGAGCGTGAACCGGACCGCGAGGTGATATCTGCGTTACGATCAGCCCCGCTGACGCGCCGTGCTCTGACGGGCCATGACCTCGTAGCCGAGATCGATGGTCGTGGGCGTCACGGGGCCGTTGTCCACGCAGGACAATATGGTCTGCATCGCGCGCAGGCCCATGTCCTGGCGATAAGTGCGGACGCTGGTGATCGGCGGCTCGGCGGCGGCCATCATCTCGAGATCGTTGAACCCGCAGATGCCAAGCTGGTCCGGCACGCGAATCCGCCGCCGCTGCGCCTCGAAGAGCGCCCCGAGGGCGAGGTCGTCATTGTTGCAGAAGATCGCATCGACGGTCGGCTCCTGCGCCAGGAGATCGGCAAGGAGCGCCGCGCCCTTGGTGACCGACGAGGCCTCGGGCGTGGTCACGACGCGCTGCTCGGAATAGGCCCCGGCCTCTTCGGCGGCGGCCCGGAAGCCCGCGAAGCGGCGCTGCGTCCGGGGGTCCATGCGGGCGCCGAGAAAGCCCAGGCGGGTATATCCCTGCTCGATCAGGTGCCGCGTTCCGGCGTGCGCCGCGTCGAAATGGGACAGGCCGATGCAGAAGCCCGCGGGGTCCGGCCCGGTCTCCATGATCTGCACGACCGGGCAGTCGATATTGGCGAGGATGTCGCGCGAGACTTCGGACTGGTCGATGCCCGCGACGATGAGACCCGCCGGTTTCTGCGCCGCGAAGAGCCGCAGCGCCTTGTCCTCGAGCGCGGGCGAGTAGCGCGTATTGGCGAGCTGGATGTCGAAATCGGCGATGCCCGCGATCTCGTAGATGCCGCGGAGCACGTCCGAGAAGACGTTGTTGGTGACCGACGGCACGACAACGCCGATCATGTTCGACCGGCCCGTCGCCAGCATGCGCGCGGCCGGGTTCGGGACGTAGCCCAGTTCGGAGATTGCCGATTCGACCTGTGCGCGGACTTTCTCGGAGACCATCTCGGGATGACGGATCGCGCGGGACACGGTGATCGCGCTGACCCCCGCGAGGGTCGCGACATCGTCGAGAGTTGTTCTTTTTTTTCTGATCATTCGCTCGTCCCGCCGCCGCTCAGTCAAAAGTTTGTTGACATATGACAGCGCTGTCAACTAATGATAGCGCTGTCATTTGAGCTTTTGGCCCGTTTTGAGCGGTTGTCATCAGCAAGGAACAGGGAGGGGGATGTCGTGTCGCATGTGCTCGTCATGGGCGTTTGTGGGTGTGGGAAGTCGCTTGTCGGCTCGGCCATCACCGAGCGGCTCGGCGCCACCTTCGTCGAGGGCGACGAGTTTCATCCGCCCGAGAACGTCGCCCATATGAAAGCCGGGCATCCGCTCGACGACCAGATGCGGTTCGGCTGGCTCGATGCCATCGGCGACGCGGTCGCCGCGATGCAGGGGCGTGCCGTCATCGCCTGCTCGGCCCTGAAAGCGTCCTATCGCGAACGTCTGAGCGCGAAGATCGGCGACATGCTGATCGTGCATCTGACCGGCAAACCAGGGCTGCTCGAAGAGCGCGTCACCCAGCGCAAGGCGCATTTCATGCCGGCGAGCCTTGTCGCCAGCCAGTTCGCGGTCCTCGAGCCCCCGTCGGGCCCGATGACCATCGAGATCGACGTCGCCCTCACCCCCGACGAGGTGGTCGAGAGGGCGGTCGCCTTCATTCGGAGCGCGGATGCGCGCTCCGTCGCCTGAGACTTGAAACACTTAAGGGAGGAACCCCATGAAACTTCGTCTCGCAGCACTCGCCGTCGCAGGGCTGGTCTCCAGCACCGCCATGGCGCAGGACTACACGTTCCGCTTCCAGTCCTCGGACCCCGCGGGCAACCCCAACTTCCAGCTCCAGCAGCAATGGGCCGAGATGGTGTCGGAAAAGACCGACGGCGCCGTGAAGGTCGAGCTTCTGCCCGTCGAGTCGATCGTCGCCCATAACGAGACCCAGGACGCCATCGCGGCGGGCATTCTCGACGGCCACATCACCGACACCTCGTATTTCTCGGGCAAGGACCCGGCCTTCGGCCTGATCGCCAACCCCGTGGGCGCGTGGTCGGCACCCGAAGAGATGTTCACCTTCATGCGTGAGGGCGGTGGCAACGAGCTGATGAACGAGCTCGTCGAACCCTACGGCCTGCATTTCATCGGCGCGACCACGCCGGGGCTCGAGGCCTTCGTGTCCGCCGTGCCGCTCGAAGGCGTCGACGATCTGAAGGGCCTGAAGATGCGGGCGCCCGAAGGTCTCGTGCAGCAGGTCTTCGCCGCAGCGGGCGCCGCTCCGGTGAACCTGCCGGGCTCCGAGGTCTTCACCTCGCTCGACAAGAAGGTGATCGAGGCCGCCGACTACACCGTGTTCTCGACCAACCACGCGCAGGGCATGCACGACGTCGCGCCGCACCCGGTCTACCCGGGCTTCCACTCCATGCCGCTCGTCGAGATCTCGATGAACAAGGCCAAGTGGGACAGCCTGCCGGCTGATCTGCAGGACACCCTGACCACCTCGGTCGAGGAGTTCGCCGAGATGCAGGTTGCCGCGCTGCGCGAGGCAGACATGAAGGCCGTCGAGGAAGCCAAGGCCGCGGGCGACATCACCGTGCATGACTGGTCCGCCGAAGAGCGCGCGAAGTTCCGCGCCATCGCGCAGGGCGAGTGGGGCAAGGTCGCCGAGCGGTCGGACAACGCCAAGAAGGTCTACGACACGCTCTCCGAATACCTCAAGAGCGCCGGGCTTCTCTGAACCGAACCCGGTCCTGACCTGACCAATCGGGGCGGCTCCTCTACGGGCCGCCCTTTTCTGAAAGAGGGGGAGAACAGCCATGGCGGAGCATCCGTCACATCCCGACGCCGGAGAGGCCGACGCGGGTCACCTGCGCGAAGCGGGCGCGATCCCGGAAGCGGGCGCCCTGGGGCGCTGGATCGACCGGGGCGGGATCATCTTCGCGGTCGGCATCGTCCTGGCGATGCTGATCCTGATTCAGGAAGTCGTGCTGCGTTACGTCTTCAACGCGCCGACGATCTGGGCGCATGAGACGACGATCTTTCTGTGCGGCGCCGCCTTCGTCTATGGTGGTCTCTACTGCGCCGCGCGCGACCGCCACATCCGCGTGGTCCTGATCTACGACATCCTGCCGCCGCGCCTGCGCCGCGCCTTCGATATCGCGATCTCGCTGATCAGCGCCGCCGCGTCCGGCACCTTCGCCTGGGCCGCCTGGCAGATGGTCAAGCGCGCCGCATTCGCGCCAGACGGCAGCGTCCGGCTGGAGCGGTCGGGCAGCGCCTGGGACCCGATCTATCCGGGCCTGTCGAAGATCTTCCTCCTGACGGTGCTCACCCTCCTGGCCATCCAGTTTCTCGTCCTGGCCTGGAACTACGCGCGGAGGCGCTCCTGATGGAACTCTTTGGATCTCTCCAGGGGCTCGGCATCGAATCCGCCACGCTCCTGATGTTCGTCATGCTGCTCGTGCTCCTAGTTACCGGCATGCCCTTGGCCTTCGTGACGCTTCTCGTCGCGCTGATCTTCGCGCTCGGCTGGACCGGCCCGATGGTGGTGCCGCTGATCACCAGCCGGGTCTATTCCTTCGTGGCGAGCTTCGTCTTCGTCTCGGTGCCGATGTTCGTGCTGATGGCCGCGATCCTCGACCGATCCGGCATCGCCCGCGATCTCTTCGACGCGATGAAGCTGGTGGGCGGGCGGCTTCGGGGCGGGGTGGCGATCCAGACCATCATCGTCGCTGTGATCCTCGCGGCCATGTCGGGCATCATCGGGGGCGAGGTCGTCCTTCTGGGCCTGATCGCGCTGCCGCAGATGCTGCGCCTGGGCTATGACCGCAATCTCGCGATCGGCGTCGTCTGCGCCGGTGGCGCGCTCGGGACCATGGTCCCGCCGTCGATCGTTCTCATCATCTACGGCCTGACCGCGAACGTCTCGATCGGGGCGCTCTTCACCGCCTCCTTCCTGCCGGGCCTTATGCTCGCAGGCTTCTACGTCGCCTATGTCCTGGTGCGCGCCTACATGAACCCGGCGGTCGCACCCGTGGCGGAGCCGAACGAGATGACCGGGGCGGAGAAACTGAAACTCCTGCGCGGCCTCATCCTGCCGATCCTCGTGGTGATCGCGGTTCTGGGCTCGATCTATGGCGGTATCGCCAGCGTGACCGAGGCCTCCGCGGTCGGTGTGATGGGCGTGATCCTCTCGACCATGGTCCGGGGCGAGTTCACGCTGACGCTTCTCAAGGACGCCGCGCTCCAGACGCTTCAGACCGTCGGGATGATCGTCTGGATCGGCATCGGCGCCTCGGCGCTCGTGGGGGTGTTCAACTTCATGGGTGGGATCAATTTCGTGTCGTCGCTGATCACCGGGATCTCGGACAACCCGACCGTGATCATCCTCTTCATGATGGCGATCCTCTTTGTCTTGGGCATGTTCCTCGACTGGGTCGGGGTCGCGCTTCTGACCATGCCGATCTTCGTGCCGATCGTGACCGATCTCGGCTACGACCCGGTCTGGTTCGGCGTCGTGTTCTGCATGAACATGCAGGTGAGCTTCCTGTCGCCACCCTTCGGCCCGGCCGCGTTCTACCTGAAATCGGTGGCGCCGCCCGAGATCAGCCTCGGCGACATCTTCAAGTCGCTGGTGCCGTTCATCTGCCTGCAAATCCTGGCGCTCGCGGTCCTGATCGCGTTCCCGGGGATCACCGGCCGCTGAGGACGGCGCGGCACGCGCCCCGTGCCGCCCCGTGCCGCTTTGCGCCATCACGTCGAAGGTCTGAAAAATCCGAGCGTCGGTCCCGTCGGACCGGCGCTCGGTCGTTTCCGGGGTCAGTTCGTTTCCGACGCGCACTCGATTGCCTGCGCCATGCCCTTCGCCAGCATCAGGTCGAGATGCGTCAGGACCGCGCGCTGCCAGCCCTCGCTCCGCGAGAGCGCCTCCGGGACCAGCCCGGGAAGACCCGAGATATGGCCGAGGATCGCATCGGCCGAGGCGTCGTCCTCGTCCAGTTTCAGCTTGGCCTCCATCGGGTCGCGCAGCGCATAGGTCTCGCCCGCGTCGGTTCGGCCGGTGGTGTAGCGCATCCACGCCGCCGCGGCGAAGGCGAAGGGATCGATCGGTTGGCCGCGGCGCAGAGCCTCCAGCGCGGGCGCGAAGATCCGCTGGGGCATCTTCTCGGACCCGTCCATGGCGATCTGGTAGGTCTCATGCGCGAGGTGCGGGTTGGCGAAGCGCTGGGCCAGCGCCTCGGCATAGGCGTCAAGGTCAATCCCGGGCAGGGCGTCGAGCGTCGCGGCGGCAGCGGTCAGGTGCCGCCTGATCAGCCGCGCCAGGCCCGGATCGGCCATCGTGTCCCGCACGTAGCGATGCCCGGCAAGAAAACCCGCATAGGCGAGCATCGAATGCGTGCCGTTCAGCATCCTGAGCTTCATGTCCTCGAAGGGCCGGACATCCTCGACAAAAAGCGCACCTCCGGCGTCCCAGTCGGGGCGGCCCTGCGGGAAGCTGTCCTCGATCACCCATTGCCGGAAGGCCTCGCATTCGATGGCGGCGGCATCGGCATGGCCGGTCAGCTCTTCGGCAAGGCGCAGCGTCTCGTCGGTCCGGGCCGGTGTGATGCGGTCGACCATCGTGGCCGGGAAGGCGACGTCTCTTTCGATATGGGAGACGAGGTCGGGATCCGTCCGGCGCGCGAAATCGACGAAAAGACCGCGCACCATCGGCCCGTTGTCGGGCAGGTTGTCACAACAGAGGACCGTGAAGGGCGCGATCCCCGCCGCACGCCGACGCCCGAGCGCCCAGACCAGGAGGCCCGCCACGCCGTTCGGCGTCTCCGGCGTGTCCAGATCGGCCGCGATGGCCGGGTGGTCGGTGTCGACGCCACCGGTGCGCCGGTCGATGCCGTAGCCTTTCTCGGTCACGGTCAGGCTGACGATCCGCGTCTCGGGCGCGCAGAGCGCCTCGAGCACGGCCTGCCGGTCGGTCCGGAGGCAGAGCGCCGCGGCCAGCGATCCGATGACGCGCGCCTCGGTGCCGTCGGCACTGCGTTCGATGGTCGTGAAGAGGCCGTTCTGCGGCGTCAGCTCTTCCGATGGCTCGGCGCTCCGCAAGCTGACGCCGATGATCCGCCAATCGCCGCCGGACGCGGCCAGCGCGTCATCGGTGTAGACCGCTTGATGCGCCTTGTGAAACGCGCCGAGCCCGATATGGACGATGCCCGCGCCATGGTCTTCGCGCCGGTAGGCGGGACGGGCGACCCCTGCGGGCAGGGCGTCGGGCGTGGTCAGTCTCTCGCTCATGCCGATGCGATCCGGGGCTCCAGCGCGGCGATGACACCGCGCAGCTCCGCCAGGCCTTTCAGGCGGCCGATGGAGGGATAACCCGGCTGCGCCCGGCGTCCGAGATCGTCGAGGATGTCCTGCCCGTGATCGGGCCGGAAGGGGATCGAGCAATCCTGTCGTCCCGCCGCCCGGCGCCTGGCTTCTTCCTTCAACGCGGCTTCGACCAGCTTGACCATGTCGGTGTCGCCGCCGAGATGCTCGGCCTCGTAGAACGATCCGCGGACCTGATCGCTTTCGCGTTTGACGTTCCGCAGGTGCAGGAAATGCACCCGGTCGCCCAGCCTCTCCATCATGCCGGGCAGATCGTTGTCGGGCCGCGCACCGAGCGATCCGGCGCAGAGGGTGATGCCGCTCGCTGGCAGGTTCACGGCGTCCAGGACCTGCGCATACTGCGCTTCGGTCGACATGATCCGAGGCAGGCCGAGAAGCGGGAAGGGCGGGTCGTCGGGATGGCAGCAGAGCCGCAGGCCGAGCTTCTCGGCGACGGGTGCGACCTCGGACAGGAAATCGACGAGATGCTGGCGCAGGGTGTCCTCGCTCATCGACGCGTATTCTGCGAGATGCGCCCGCACGTCCTCGAGGCTGAACTTTTCCGCCGCGCCGGGAAGGCCGAAGACTATGTTTCCGGCCAGTTGCTCGCATTCGGCATCGGACTTCTCGGCATGACGGCGTGTGGCGGCCTCCGTCAGCTCCGCGTCGAAATCCTCTTTCGCGCCCGCGCGCTTGAGGATGTGCAGGTCGAAGGCGGCGAAATCGACCAGGTCGAACCGCATGCAGGTCGCGCCGTTCGGCAGCCGCCAGGCCAGATCGGTGCGCGTCCAGTCGAGGACCGGCATGAAATTGTAGCAGATCACCTCGATCCCGGCGGCGGCGAGATTGGCGAGGCTGGTCTTGTAGGCCTCAAGATGCGCGCGCCAGTCGCCCTGCTGCTTCTTGATGTCTTCGCTGACCGGCAGGCTCTCGACCACCGACCATGTGAGAGAGGAGGGCGCGCCGTCGGGCATGGTCGCGATCTCGCGCTGGCGTTTCGCGATCTCGTCCGGCGACCAGACAGCCCCGGTCGGCAGATGATGCAGCGCCGAGACGATCCCGGTGGCGCCCGCCTGGGCGACATCCGCGATGCTCACGCGATCCTGCGGCCCGAACCATCGCCATGTCTGTTCCATGCGCCCCTCCAGACTCTCGATCCTTCCGAATGAATAGCATCTGGCGCTGTTGCTGACTAGTATGGAAGTATGGTAATTGA
Source organism: Litorisediminicola beolgyonensis (assembly GCF_042679605.1). Classification (NCBI taxonomy): domain Bacteria; kingdom Pseudomonadati; phylum Pseudomonadota; class Alphaproteobacteria; order Rhodobacterales; family Paracoccaceae; genus Litorisediminicola; species Litorisediminicola beolgyonensis. Next base: position 79,741 of record NZ_JBHTMU010000011.1, on the reverse strand, counting down.
CGCCAGGGGAGGAGGCCGAATCATGAAAATAGAACATCATTCGGCTTGGGAGCTTGATCCCACGGCGTCGATTACGCCGCAGATCACCCGCATCCTGCGCGAGCGCATCATCCAGAGCGATCTGAAGCCGGGCGACCGGATATCGGAATCCGAGCTGGCAAAGAGCTACGGCGTCAGCCGCCAGCCCGTGCGCGAGGCCTTCATCAAGCTGGCCGATCAGGGCCTCCTTGAAGTCCGGCCGCAGCGGGGCACCATCGTCACCCGCATCGGGTATTTCGCCGTTCTGGACGCGCGCTTCCTGCGCGAGGCGATCGAGGCGGATATCGCCAAGATCGTCGCCTCGGACCCGGACCCGGCAGTCGTCGCGGAGTTGCGCCACCAGTTGGCGCGCCAGCAGGCGCTGAAGGGAAACGATGCCGCCGCCTTTACCCGGCTCGACGAGCAGTTCCATCGCACCCTCGCGGAAGCCGCCGGAAAATCCGGTGCCTGGCGCCAGATCGAGGGGCTGAAATCGCAGATGGACCGTGTCCGCTATCTCTCGCTGGCCGAGTTCCGCATCGACGCGCTCATCGCCCAGCATCGCGAGGTCGTCGACCGGATCGAAGCCGGGGACGTGCCGGGCGCCAACGCGGCGATCCGGCTGCATCTGCGCGAAGTGCTGAACGACCTGCCGCAGATCATCGCGGCCAACACGCAATTCTTCGATTTGCCGGACGGGGAGACCCCCGAACCGGTCAACGCACCCATTCAAGGAGGACCCAACGAATGACGTTCAATTTCAAGATTACCGCGCTGGCTGCAGCGCTGGCCACGGCCGTGGCCGCCCCGGTCTGGGCGCAGGAGATGACGCTGAAGCTCGGCCATCTCGCGAACGAGGACAATTCCTGGCACAAGGCCTCGGTCAAGTTCGGCGAGGAGCTCTCGGCATTCACCGACGGGCGGATCACCGTCGAAGTGTTCCCGAACGAGTCGCTCGGCAAGGAGATCGACCTGATCAACGGCATGCAGCTCGGCACCGTGGACATGACGATCACGGGCGAGTCGCTGCAGAACTGGGCGCCCAAGGCCGCGCTTCTGGCCGTGCCCTACGCCTTCCAGACGATCGAGGACATGGACGCCTTCGCCTCCGGCCCCGGCGGCGACGAGATCGAGGCGCAGATCGTCGAGAAGGTGCAGATCCGGCCCATCGCCTATTTCGCCCGCGGCGCGCGTGACCTGACCTCGAACCGTCCGATCACCACGCCCGCCGATCTGAACGGCCTGAAGATGCGCGTGCCGAACGTGCCGCTCTTCGTGGATGTCTGGTCCGCTCTCGGCGCCAATCCCGGCCCGATGGCCTTCTCCGAGGTCTTCACCTCGCTGCAGAACGGCACCATCGAGGCGCAGGAAAACCCGCTCGCGCTGATCCGTTCGGCCAGCTTCTACGAGGTGCAGAGCCACGTGAACCTGACCGATCACGTCCGCTCCTGGATCTATCTCACCATCGCGGACGCGACCTGGAACAAGCTCTCGGACGAAGACAAGGAAGCCGTGACCGAGGCCGCGTCGCGCGCGCAGGCCTATGAGCGCGAGCTCTTCGAGACGAGCCTCGCCGAGGACCGGGCCTTCCTGGAAGAGCAGGGCATGACCTTCGTCGAGGTCGACGCCGCCGCCTTCCAGGCCGCTGCCAAGGACGCCGTGCTCGCAAACGTCAACGACGAGATCAAGCCGATCGTCGAGGACCTGTTCGCGCAGTAAAGCCACGCGACCGGCGCCGCGCATAGTCGCGGCGCCGCCACGCCTTTGGGACAAACGGACATGGCACGCATCATAGAAGGCCTCACGATGGTGGCGCGCATCGGCGCCGGGCTGGCCTTCGCCATTCTCATGGCGGCCGTGCTCGTGCAGGTGGTCGGGCGGCTCACCGGCTCCTCGCCGGTCTGGACAGAGGAGCTCACGCGCTACGCGCTTCTCTACATGATCGCCTTCGGTGCTGGTCTTGCGCTGCGGACGGGCGACCTCGTCAATGTCGATGTCTTCAGCGAAGCGCTGCCGGGACGTCTTCCCTGGATCCTGCGCCTCTTTTCGGCGGCGGCGACGGCGGGCCTCGCGCTGTTCCTCTTGCCCCATGCGTGGAAATACGTGGCCATCGGCAAGATGCAGACCGCTCCGGCGCTGGGCGTCCGGATGGATGTCGTTCACGCCACCGTCTGGCTGATGCTTGCAGGGCTCGCGGTCTTCGCGATCGTCCGCATCCTCGGCATGCTCACCGGGGTCGAGAACGGGCTCCCCGATAGCCCGGGCGACGAGTGAGCGCAGATGGACGTCGGTATCCTCTTCTCGATCTTCGTGCTGGGCCTCGTTCTCGGCATCCCCGTCGCGATCACGCTCGGCCTGTCATCGCTGGGCTACATCCTCGTCGCGGGCCTTCCGCCGGTCGTCATGCCGCAGAAGATGTACGCGGGCATGGATGTCTTCGTCCTGCTCTCGATCCCCGGCTTCATCCTGGCCGGAAACCTGATGAACCAGGGCGGCATCACCAACCGGATCATCCGCTTCGCCAACGCTCTCGTCGGCTGGATTCGCGGAGGCTTGGGTCTGACCAATATCGCCGCCTCCATGCTCTTCGGGGGGATCACCGGCACCGCGGTCGCCGATGCCGCGTCACTCGGTGGCGTGCTGATCCCCGGCATGAAGAAGGCGGGCTACCCGGGCGATTTCTCGGCCGCGGTCACCGCCGCATCCTCGACGGTCGGGCCGATCATCCCGCCCTCGGTGCCGATGATCATCGTCGGCGCGCTCTCGGGCATCTCGGTCGGCAAGATGTTCCTGGCCGGAGCCATCCCGGGCATCCTGATGGGGCTCGCGATGATGGTCACGGCCTATGTCATCTCGGTCCGGCGCGGTTTTCCGCACCAGCCCTGGCAGGGGTTCGGCGAGGTCGCGCGCGCCTTCGGCGGCGCGATCTGGGCCATCGCGATGACCTTCCTGATCATCTACGGCCTTCTCTCAGGCCTCGCGACGCCGACGGAAACCGCCGTCGTGGCCAGCGTCTACGCCTTCATCGTCGGTGCCTTCATCTATCGCGAGCTGCCGCTTCGCGCCGTCCCGGGTATCGTGACCAACAGCGCCGTCTCCGCCGCGGGCATCCTGGCGCTCGTCGGCTTCGCCAATGTCTTCGGCTGGATCCTCGTCGCGGAACGCATCCCGCAGGCCATCGCGGACGGGGTGCTGTCGATCACCGACAACCGCTTCCTGGTGATCCTGCTGATCAACCTGCTCCTGCTCTTCGTCGGCATGTTCATGGAGACCATTGCCGCGCTGATCATCCTCTTCGTGCCGCTTCTGTCGCTTGCCGAGGCGGTCGGCATCGACCCTTTGCATTTCGCGACCTTCGCAGTGCTGAACCTGATGATCGGGCTGACCACGCCGCCGGTGGGCGTCTGCCTGTTCGTTTGCGCCAATATCGCCCGGCTGCCCTTGTCGCCGGTTGTCCGCGCGATCATGCCCTTCCTGTTGACCAACATCCTCGTGCTGCTCGCGGTCTCCTATTTCCCACCGCTCGCCACCTGGCTGCCCTCCCTCCTGATCCCCTGAGAAGTGACCAACTGATGAAGACCCGTGTCTGCCGCCTCTATGGACAAGACGATCTCAGGATCGAAACCGACGATGTGGGCGCGCCCGGTCCGGGACAGGTCCTGGTCGGCATCGCTGCCGGAGGCATTTGCGGCTCGGACATGCATTATCTCTCCCAAGGCGGGATCGGCACGATCCGTGTGCGCGAGCCGATCATTCTCGGCCACGAGGCCTCGGGACGGGTGATCGCGGTCGGAGAGGGCGTGTCGGGTCTGCAAGAAGGCGACAAGGTCGCGATCAACCCGAGCCGTCCCTGCAGAGCCTGCCTCTATTGCTCGGACGGCCTGCCGATGCACTGCCTCGACATGCGCTTCAACGGATCGGCCATCCGGTTGCCGCACGAGCAGGGTCTCTTCCGCGACCGGATCCTGGTCGAGGCGGGGCAGTGCCTGAAGCTCGACGCCGAGGCCGATCTGGGCGCGGTGGCCTGTGCCGAACCCTTGGCCGTATGTCTCCACGCCGCGAAAATGGCCGGCGAGATCCGCGGCAAGCGCGTTCTCGTGACCGGCGCCGGTCCCATCGGCATCCTCTGCGCGGCGGCCGCTGCCGCCGAAGGCGCGGCCGAGATCGTGGTCACCGATCTGCACGACGCGGTCCTGGCCGTCGCCGAGCAGATGGGCGCGACGCGGGTGATCAACGTGGCCCGCGACGGTCAGGAATTGGAGCGCTACGCGGAGAACAAGGGCCATTTCCACCTGGCCTTCGAATGCTCCGCCGCGGCCCCCGCGATCCGCAGCGCCATCGCCGCGCTCCGTCCGCGCGGCGCGCTGATCCAGGTCGGCGTCACCGGAGACACGGAAATGCCGATCAACGCGATCGTGGCCAAGGAAATCCGCGTCCAGGGCACCCATCGCTTCCACGAGGAGTTCGCCGAGGCCGTCGATGCGATCTCCTCGGGGCGGATCGACGTGCGCCCGATCATCACCGCGCGCGTCCCGCTCGAGGACGCCGCCGCGGCGTTCCGCACCGCCTCTGACAGAAGCCGTGCGGTGAAGGTGCACCTGACCTTCGAGACGAGCTGAGCGGGGCCCGGCGATGACACCGAAGATCGCAGCGATCGGGGAAGCGATGGTCGAGTTCGCCCCGGTGGGGGAGGGGCTCTACCGGCGCGGCTTTGCGGGCGACACGTTCAACACGATCTGGCACATGGCGCAGTGTCTCGGGCGCGAGGCGCGCTGCAGTTTCGTCACCCGCGTGGGCAGCGACGCGCTCTCCGACCGGTTTGTGCACGAGCTCTCCGAGGACGGGCTCGATGTCGCTTGCATCTCCCGCGACCCGGCCCGGCTGATGGGGCTCTACATGATCGAGCTCGACGGGGCGGAGCGCAGCTTTCACTACTGGCGCGGTCAGTCGGCGGCGCGGCACCTCGCCGACGATCCAGGAGCTTTGCGCGACGCGCTGCGCGACAGCGCGATCGTCTATCTCTCGGGCATCACCCTCGCGGTGCTGACGCCCGACGGGCGGCGCGCGCTCTTCGATGTCCTCGCGGAGCTCCGAGGCCAAGGCGCACGGGTCGCCTTCGATCCCAATTTCCGTCCCAAACTTTGGCCGTCGCGGGAGGCCGCCCGCGAGGCGATGCACCAAGCCCTTCGCCTGAGCGACATTGCCCTTCCGAGTTTCGACGACGAGCAGGCGCTCTGGGGCGATCCGACGCCCGAGGCGACCGTCCAGCGCCTCATCGAGGCGGGCGTCGGCGAGGTCGTCGTCAAGAACGGCGCGCGCGGTGTGACGACGGTCGAGAATGGCCGGGTCAGCGTGACCGAGACGCCGCCGCCGGAGACGCTCCGCGATACGGCCGGGGCGGGCGATGCGTTTAACGCGGGCTACCTCTCGGCGAGCCTCAAAGGAGCGGCCCGGTCGGACGCCATCGCTCAAGGCCACAGGCTCGCCTGCACGGTCCTCGCCACCTTCGGAGCGCGCGCCTCGAAAGAGGCGGTCACAGAGCTCCTGCGCTCCGTCTGACCACTCTGCATATCAGTGAATCTGGCCAGCCGCTCTGACGTACCAGAGCGCTAAGCGGTGCGCAGATGTGGTTACCGCCGCACGCCAAATGTGCTATCTATTCATCTGATTTTTATGGGAATTTTGGTAGCGGAGGAGGGACTTGAACCCCCGACACGCGGATTATGATCTGGGTTCCGTGTTCCAATGGGGTAAGGAGAAAATTATATATATTAAAATCAATTACTTATAGGCTTCGCTTCTTCGCATCCACCGCACCAAAACTTTGGTCCAACCTAACCTTTGCGACGTATCGGCAAATTCTAGAAATCTTAGCCCGGCATGTTGCGGAGAACAGATTTCGCAACACTCCACGTTGCTGGAGTGTTTCTCTTGCACGAACCATTTGCTGAACTCAGCTCCGAAATGGGCAAAAATGGGTATTTGACGTCAAAAAATGTGATCGAAAATAATATCGGCTGCCAATAAAGCGGTAATTTATCATACTCGCTAGCGAGTATGATAAATTTTTACTAACGTGTCAATAGCAATTAAATATCTGTTATTAAACAAAAATATAAATATTGTGCGTGTCGATTTTGCCAACTTCAAGGTGGTTGTGTTGCCGAAAATTCTAGGCATGATGCAATTTTATGGAAGCGCAACAAGATCATATCGCTCGGTGGATTGAGGAGATCGATGAGCAGGTCGGCGAACTAGAAGCCGAAAAAAGGATGTTGATTAAGCTCCGCGGTCTTCTCCGCGGAAACTTGGGGGTGATTAAGGGTAGCGACGTTTTCTCACTAAAGGCTGCTGCCAAGTTTGAAATTCTAGCTAGGGTTGCAGAATACCTCTACCGTCCTGACCCGCTATTGTACGGTGGGGCCACCACCAAGGAGCTGTTTGAGGTGCTTTGTGAAAGTGCTGAAAGCTCGTCGAGTGGGGGGGCGAAGCCAGCGCGCGGGAGGCGCGGTTCTCGTGACGAGGGCGCCGAAGCGAGTTTCCTGCGATTGGCGCTCACGGGTAAGAAGGTGCGTTATGGGACCTTCAGAAGTATACTCACGCGATTGCGGATGGATGGGCGTCTTTACTTTGATCGCGAAACTAAGCGCTGGCGTGTAACGGAGGAAAAAATTGTAGTGGAGAGACCGGAGGGTAGGGACCCCGACGACGAAAAAACTTAGCAAATAGAATGAGTAGGGGTCGAAGCTACCGGCAAGTAAGACGTCGACCCCCACTACTTTGAAACGCAGGCAATCAGCCCGCTACCCGACACTTTGCTACGGCTGACTGGGTTTGGTCAAGCCGTTCCGGAGGGTAGTGGTGTTGCTTGGACAGAAAGGTGAAGAACCATGTCCACCACTATCTACGACATTGAGGCCACCGGTTTGGAGGTCACGCGAGATGTACCGTTTCAGTTCGGTGCTCATGTTTTGAACAGTGACCACTCCCTGGTACGTGACTTAAATCTAACTGGACGTCTGCCGAGGCATGTACTTCCCAGCCCTTCGGCATTGACAGTAACTGGAATGAAGTTTTCGGAAATACAAAAGTTTCCGCTTTCGCATCATGAGTTGGTAAAGCGTATCCACAGTTTTGTTGTCGAAAACTCTCCAACAACTTTCGTGTCATTTAATGGAATGCGCTATGATGAGAATGTTCTGAGGCATGCGTTCTATTCAAATCTACTTCAGCCTTACGTAACACAGCTTTCAGGCAGTATGCGAATGGATGTCCTTAAGGTCGTCCATGCTGCTGTTGCGTGTGGTGATGGCTCCATTAAGGTTCCTCTAAATGAAAAGGGCAAAAAGTCTTTTAAGCTTGAGGGGCTGGCGAGGGAGAATGGATTTAATGACCATAACGCGCATGATGCTCTAGGTGATGTGCGGGCCACCGAGTTTATCATGAACTTGGTTCGAGATAAGTCGCCCGATGTTTGGCGTGCATGTGAGCGTAATCGCGATAAATATCAAGTCCAGAAAATGCTGGAGTCCCGGCGGCCCCTCCTTAAGGTTGATTGGAATTACTTTTCAGGCGTCCCGAACGTGAGGGTGATTCTTCCAGTAGTGAGTGATGCTGAAAACTGTAATGAGTGGATTTGTGTCAACCTGAACTGCGATGTCATGAAGCTTCTTGAGAAAGGTGAGGTGAGTCTGAAGGCGGCATTTAAATGGTGTAATGGAGTGACCCCCCTGATTACGGTCAAGACAAACGATATGCCGCTTGTTTTTGACCTCAGCGATCCGGCTATTCGAAAGTTGCCTGCCCATTATCCCCGTGAAGTGTGTGAAAAAATATTGAGTGATGCTGGCTTCGCAAGCCGGCTTCGGGTGGCTGGCCGGTTAAGAAAGGAGAGTTATCCGCCATCTGAAAGTGTCTGGGATGACCTATACTCGGGCGGTTTCTTCCCGACTTCAGATGATGTGCCGGTTATCAAGAGGTTTCATAAGGTTCGTCCTGATGAGAAGTTCGACTTGATTTCAGATCTTTCGGACGGTCGCGCAAGAACCCTTGCTCTTTGGCTGATCGGTTCTGAGTGGCCAGATGTTTTGCCTCATTCGGCTCGATCAGAGTATGAGGCTGGGTTGCGGGAGCATTTGATGGCCGAGGAGGCAAAATGGACAACGATTCCATCTGCGCTTCGTCATATCCGTGAGTTGAAGGTTGGCGCGCGAGCGCGTGATCTCGAAATCCTGGAGGATTACAGGTATCATCTGGAGAACATGTCGTCCTTCGCGTGACCACAGTTGTCTATGCCTAGGAGGGGCTAATTGGCCCCTCCTTCTTATTCAGTTTTCTTGCTGGAGAAGTTTTTAATCTAGTAGGTCAACCAAGCTATCGGCGCGTAAGTGAGTGTATCTCTGCAGCATTTGAAGCGTTTTGTGTCCGGTGATCTGGCTAACTTGCATTTGGTTTAAGCCTTTCTCGAATAGGCGGCTTGTTGCTTCGTGCCTTAGGTCGTGAAACCGCAGGTCCCGAATTTTGGCTCGGGCGCAGGCTCGCCTGAACGCTTGGCGGACTGCGCTCGGCGTCGCGTCGAAAACTCGGGACTCGTCCTTCGGAAGGCCAGATAGAATTTGAGTTGCAAGGCGAGATAATGGCACAGAGCGCCCCTGACCATTTTTAGTGAGCTTCAGGCGAGCGATCCGTCGGTCAAAATTGATGTCTTTCCAGTGCAAGCCCAAGAGCTCGCCTTGGCGCATGGCTGTCTCTATCGCCAACAGGACAAGGGGAGCAAGGTAGGGGCTGCCGCCTACGTCCGCGGCCTCTAACAGCCTTTCCAATTCTCCATTCTCTAGGCGCCTCTCACGACCCGGAGAGGCGCTGGGCTTCCGCACCACCTCCACCGGGTTCTTCAAGCTCTCGTAGCCCCAATCTTTGCGAGCCACAGTATAGAGATGCGAAATGATGGCGAGCTCAAGTCTGATAGTGTTTGCGCTAAGACCTTCTCGGAGTCTCTTGTCTCGATGCTGCGCGAGATCAACGCCGCGCAAGCTGTCCATGCTGAATTTCGCGATCGGTGTCCTCAGCCACTGATCGATCCTCATCAGTTCTTGCTTGGCGCTGCGCTTCAGGGGGGTGACTTCACGAGCGTACCTCACCAGAGCGTCGCTGACCTTCAACTTGGCGGGGTCTAGGGTGTCGCTCTCACGGGTTGCGATGGCACGTTCGCACTCGCGCGCAAACTTCTGAGCGGCGGTCCGCTTATCGAACGTTTTTGTCACAGGTGGATGCCCAATCCTGCGAACTCGGACCCGATACTTGCCGTTGCGATGTTCAATAGTAGCCATGTATGCCTCCACCGATTCGATGAGGCAAGTGTCCCGAGGCTGGCCCCGGCCATCAATCCACTTTGTCCCGGGACAGCATGTTTCCCGAGGCAGGACTGGCAGTTTTATTTTTTTACAAAGACTTAGCTACCTTTGTGTTTGGTAGCGGAGGAGGGACTTGAACCCCCGACACGCGGATTATGATTCCGCTGCTCTAACCAACTGAGCTACTCCGCCAACGCGACGGCGGGAATAGAGCCGTGCCGCGTGGGCGTCAAGCCGGAAATCCCGCCTTGAGGGGCGTTTTTTCCGGCCTCGCGTCACTTCACGATCATCTCGTCCTTCACGAACATGTTGGCCCAGGCGCGGTCCACCAGTTCGGGCGTCATCTTGTAGGGCAGGCCTTCGAAATCGCAGACAGCGATCATCTGGTCAATCAGGAAGACCGGCTGGTAGTTGGCGTAGATGTTCTTGATCGTCGGGTACTTGGTCTTCAAAAGGTGCACGAGGCTCTTCTCGCAGAGCTGCATCTTCTTCTTCCGCGCGACGAGCGCGAAGATCTTCAGGAAGTCCTCCTGGTTCGGGCCGTCGATCTTGATCTTGAAGAAGATCCGGCGCAGCGCCGCCTGGTCGAAGATCTCGTTGGGGTGGAAGTTGGTCGAGAAGATCACCAGCGTGTCGAAGGGAACCTCGAACTTCTCGCCCGATTGCAGCGCGAGAATATCCTTGCCCTCTTCCAGCGGAACGATCCAGCGGTTGACCAGCTTCTGCGGCGGCTCGGCCTGGCGGCCAAGGTCGTCGACGATGAAGATGCCGCCGGTCGACTTGAGCTGAAGCGGCGCCTGGTAGGTGCGCGCGGTCGGGTTGTAGACGAGGTCGAGCATGTCCAGCGACAGCTCGCCCCCGGTGATCACCGTGGGGCGTTCGCAGACGACGTAGCGCGTGTCGTAGAGGTTGCGGCGGCGCAGCTGGTTGGGGTCGTCCTCATGCGCGGCGGCCTTGGAATGCACGATCGGGTCGTAGACCGTGATCACCTGGCCCGCGTATTCGATCGCCCGCGGCACGTAGATCCGGTCGCCCATTGCGTCGCGGATGCCGTTCGAGATCGAGGATTTACCGTTGCCCGGCGGGCCGTACATCAGGATCGAGCGGCCCGATCCGACGGCGGGGCCGAGGTTGTCCAGAAGCGTATTGGGCAGGATCAGGTGACCCATCGCCGTGGTCAGCTGCTCGCGCGTGATCTGGATGTTCTTGATCGACTGCCGCTTGACCTGTTCGCGGTAGACGTCGAGCGGCACGGGCATCGCGCCGTAATATTCCGACTGTCCCAGAGCGTCCATCGCCCGCGCCTTGCCGGAATCGGTGAGCTGGTAGCCCATCTCGCTGCCGGAATTGGCGTTGAGCGTGCCCATCGCCTCGAGCAGGAGCTGGGAGCGGCCGAGATCCACCAGTTCCTGCGTGATCGGCATGGGCAGGCAGACGGCCTTGGCCAGGTCCGTCACGGTGTTGCTGTTCTTGCGGAAGAGCGTCTTGATCAGGATGTCGCGCATCATCACCGGCGACAGCTGCATCTCTTGCAGCCGTTTGGGCGGCGGAGGCGCCATCACGGCGGAGCTTTGAACGTTCATGAACCAGGCCTGTCTTCGCGCGTCTTCGGTGACGCTAGAAGACAGGGATTTTGTGGCGAAGTTCGGGCTCGGACTTGGCCTTTTGACGCGCTATCGCGAGAATGCCTCGCGCATCGTCTCGCCCGCCGTCACGGCGGCGGTGACGAGGATCTCGTCGACCGGCACGGCAAGGGGCAGGGCGACCGCGGCCGCGGCGAGCGCGGCCAGGAGCGCAGGATTGCCGCTGCGCCCCATGAGCCGGGCCAGGATCAGCGCGACCGAGATGCAGCACAGAAGGGCCGCGATCGGGAGGGTGTCGGGCAGTTGTTCCATGGATCAGCTCGCCTCCAGGGCATCGAGATTGCGCTTGGCGGCGTCGAAATGCTGCGGATGGGTCTCGAGCGCTTCGCGCATCAGGCCCTTGCCGATCTCCACGTCGCCCCGCTTCACCGCGGACAGCCCCAACGTATGCAGAAGCTCGGCCCGTTCAATCTGGCTCATGGGAATGACGGGCAGCGCGTAATTGCCCTGCGCGCCGCGGGCGAGCATCAGGTTGTTCTTGGCGGTGAAGAGGTTGCGGTCGGCGCGGATCGCGTCCGAGAAGAGCCGCTCGGCCTCCGCATAATCGCCGCGCGAGAGCTTGGAGAAGCCCCAGTTGTTCAGCGTGCCCGCAGGGTTGGTGGTCAGGCCCACGGCGATCTCGTAGAAGCTGTCGGCCTTGGCCCAGTCCTTGCGGCTGTCGGCGATCATCGCCTCGAGCTTGTAGCGCTGGTGGGTCTCGTGGGTCGGCGGGATCGCGTCGAGCGTGGCCTTGGCCCGGTCCCACTCGCCATTGCGGATCAGCGCATCGGCGAAATCGACGCGGTCGTCATTCGTCGCCTCTTCATGCGCGACAACCTGCGCCCAGGCCGCGACCGCTTCGGTCGGGCGCTTGGCGCGGGTGAGCGATGCGGCGAGGCCCCGGCGGAAATCGATCCGCTCGGGCTCCTTGGCCGAGGAGCGGCGGAAGTAATTCACCGCCTCTTCCGGATCGGCCATGGTCATCATCACGTCGTTGAGCTTGGTGCCGTCGATCGCGTTGACGTCCTGGAAGGCGCGGTCGACCTCGGCGGCGTCCTGGTCGCCGCAGCCCGACAGGGCGAGCGCTCCGGCCACGCACAGGATGACGGATAGGGGATGGCGCATGTGCCTGCGTCCTTGTTCTGCTCTGCCTCGTTAGGGTTGCAGGCGGATCAGGTAGTCCCCGGCGCCGCGCCGCACCAACTGGTATTGTTGTTCTTGCTCAGCACCATACTCCGGCGCGTCGCGTTTTTCGAGCGCCAAGCGCAGATTGTTGCGGATTGAGTCACTTTCGCCATTATCGAGCGCGTAGGCCTTGCGGAAGATCTCGGCCGCTTCGGCTGTTTTGCCGCGCTCCATCAGGACCACGCCCAAATTGTTCAGCGCTTCGGGCGCGGCGGTATCCTCGGCCACGGCGCGCCGCAAGAGGTCCTCGGCCTGGTTGAGGCGCCCCAGGCGGAGATTGGCCGAGCCGAGCGCGCTCAGCACCTCGCCGGTCAGACCGAGCTCTCCCGCCGCGCGGGTATAGGCCTCGAGCGCCAGCGCCGGTTCGCCCGCGTCGATGAGCCTGTGGCCGACCAGCATCTGGTCGACCGTCTGGCCGTCGGGGTCGGGTGTCGGAGCGTAAAGCGGAGCCTCGGACGCGGAAAAGCCGCCCGGAGAACAGGCGGCCAATCCAAGGATGATCAGGCCTCCGGCGAGGCGCTGGAGCATATGGTCAGTTCCCTATGTTCCCCATCTCCGTGATGCCCACCGCCGAGGGGCCGACGAGGATGATGAGAAGCGGCGGCACGGTCAGCATCATTGTGGTCAATGTCATCTTGGTCGGCAACTTGTTTGCCTTTTCCTCGGCCCGCATCACGCGCTTGTCGCGCATCTCGGACGCATAGACCCGCAGAGCGTCCGCGATCGAGGTGCCGAATGTCTGCGACTGGTTCAGCACGGTCACGAAAGAGGACACGTCCTGCACGCCGCAGCGCTCGGACATGTCGTCGAGCACCTGGCTCTTGTCCTTGCCGGCCTTCATCTCGTAGCTGACGAGCTGGAACTCGTCGGCGAGATGGGGGTAGGAGGCGCGCAGCTCGCGCGCCATGCGGACGATGGACTGGTCCATCGACTGACCGGCTTCGACGCAGACGAGCATCATGTCGAGCGCATCCGGGAAGCCCGAGGTGATCTCTTCCTTGCGGGCCTCGACCCGGCGCGTGATCCAGTATTTCGGGAAATAGTAGCCCGCCGCACCCGGTCCGATCACCCACATCACCATCTGCTGCGTGGTGGCGTCGTCGCCCAGCACCATCATGTAATAAAGGACACCGGCCACGAGCCCGCCAAGGCCGAGCACGAACTGCGCGAAGTAGTAATAGCGCACCGCTTCCTTGTCGCGGTAGCCCGCCTGCAGGAGCTTCAGGCGCACCTCGCCCAATTGCTCGGCATCCTGGGGCTCCAGGAACTGCGCGTATTTGTTGAGCTTGTCGCCCTTGGATTTCTCCCGCAGGACCGCCTTCTTCTCGCGTTCCTGGATCTGCTTGCCGCTTTCGGCCAGCCGGTCCATCGGGTCCGACCGGCCCGCCAGCATGATCGGGATGCAGAGAAGCAGGAGCAGGAGCGCCAGCCCTCCGACCGCGATCAGCGGACCGGCCGGGCCAAGAAGGTCTGTCAGGATGGCGTTGATCGTATCGAGGAAATTCATCGGCTCAGACCTTGATGTTGACGAGCATCCGCATGACGAACAGGTTCGCCGTCAGGAAGATGGCCACGATGAAACAGGCGGGGATGAACCACGGGTGGTCCAGAACCTCGTCGTAGTAATGCGGGTCGGTCACCTGGATGACGATCAGCGCCAGCACCGGGAAGGCCGACAGGAACTTGCCCGACCATTGCGCCTCGGCGGTGATCGCCTTGACCCGGCGGAAAAGGCGGAAGCGCGCGCGGATCACCTTGGCGAGGCCTTCGAGGATCTCGGCGAGGTTGCCGCCCGATTGCTGCTGGATGGTCACCGCCACCGCGAGGAAGCGCAAATCCTGCATGTCGAGCCGCTCGGCCATGTGCTTGAGGCTTTCGCCGATCTCGCGGCCATAGGCGCTCTCGTCGGCGATGACGCCGAACTCGGTGGCCAGCGGGTCCTGAATTTCGTCCGAGACAATCTTGATCGCCGATGAGAACGGGTGACCCACGCGGAGCGAGCGCACCATCAGCTCGACCGCGTCGGGGAGCTGTTCCTCGATCATCGACAGGCGCTTGTTGGCCTTGGAATTGACCCAGAAATAGACCCCGCCGACGCCGAAGGCGATGCCGAGCAGCGCCCGCACGCCCAGCCCCGCGGCGGTGCCGATGCTGAGGCCGATGAAGGCCACCACCGAAAGCGCGGCCATGACCATCATCAACTGCTGCGGGGTAAAGGCGATGGCCGCCTTCTGCGCACGGTCGGCCAGGAGCGAGTAGAGCGGGATGCCCCGGCTCTCCATGTGTTGGTCCATCTCCTTGCGGAGCTTGGCCAGAACCTCGTCGCGCCGTGTGCCCTGGTCGAGCATCTCGAGGCGACGGTTCACCTTGGAGTTCAGGCTGATCGATTTGCCGAAGGCGACGAGATAGACGCCCTCGACCAGGACGAGGACGCCGATAAAGATCAGTCCGTAGATGATCAGTTCACCGCTGAGCATGATGGATCACTCCGCTCTGAAAGGTTCGTAGATCGACGCGGGCAGGTCGTAGCCCCACATCTTGAAGCGCTCCGAGAAATTGCTTCGGACGCCGGTGGCCGTGAAATGGCCGATGATCTTGTTGTCCGGCGTCAGGCCGACGCGCTGGAAGCGGAAAATCTCCTGCATCGAGATCACCTCGCCCTCCATGCCCGTGATCTCGGTGATCGAGGTCATGCGGCGCGAGCCGTCCTGCAGACGCGACGCCTGCACCAGGAGGTTCACCGCCGAGGAGATCTGCGAGCGCATGGCCTTGAGCGGCATCTCGACGCCGGCCATCGCGATCATGTTCTCCAGTCGCGAGATGCCGTCGCGGGCGGAGTTGGCGTGGATCGTGGTCATCGAGCCGTCATGGCCGGTGTTCATGGCCTGCAGCATGTCGATCACTTCCTCGCCCCGCGTCTCGCCCACGATGATGCGGTCGGGGCGCATCCGGAGCGCGTTCTTCAGGCAGTCGCGCGGGGTGACCGCGCCCTTGCCCTCGACGTTGGGGGGGCGGCTTTCCATCCGGCCCACATGGGTCTGCTGAAGCTGAAGTTCCGCCGTGTCCTCGATGGTCAGGATTCGCTCGGAATCATCGATGAAGGACGACAGCGCGTTGAGCGTGGTCGTCTTGCCCGAACCGGTACCGCCCGAGACGATCACATTCAGGCGGGTTGCGACCGCGGCCTGCAGGTACACGGCCATCTCTTCGGTGAAGGCGCCGAACTTCACCAGGTCGTCGATGCCGAGCTTGTCCTTCTTGAATTTCCGGATCGAGACGAGGCTGCCATCGACCGCGATGGGCGGCACCATCGCGTTGAAGCGCGAGCCGTCGGCGAGACGGGCGTCCACATAGGGGTTCGATTCATCGACGCGACGGCCCACGGCGGACACGATCTTGTCGATGATCCGCATCAGGTGTCGCTCATCCTTGAACGTGATGTCCGAGAGCTGAAGCTTGCCCGAGCGTTCCACGAAGATCTGGTGCGGGCCGTTGACCAGGATATCCGAGACCGTCTCGTCCTTCAGGAGCGTCTCGAGCGGGCCGAGGCCCTTGACCTCGTCGTAGAGCTCCTGGTTCAGCTGCTGGCGTTCCTCGCGGTTGAGGACGATGGATTTCTCCTGCAGCGTCTCGGTCGCGATCGCCTGGATCTCCGAGCGCAAGTCCGCCTCACTCGCCTGATCGAGCGCGGCGAGGTTCAGGTTTTCAAGGAGCGCGCGGTGCAGCTCGAGCTTGATCTCGCCCAAACGCTCCTTGCGCTTCTTTTCCTTGTCGACGGGCGCGGCTTCGGCCGCGACCTTCTTCATCGGCTTGCGCTGGGCGGTCGAGGGACGGGGCTCCGGCGCTGCCGGTTTCGGCGCCGTGGCGACGGCACCTTTCTGGGCATCGTCGGCGGACGGGGCGGCGCCAGCCGCGGCGGGCTTCTTGTAGCGGGAGAACATGGTGTCTCGGCTCCTTTAGGCGGCCTCGGCTTCGGACTGGCCGATGGCGTAGAGCGACTGCGCCAGCTTGGCGATTTCGCGGCGCAGCGGATTCTTTCCGGCCTGGCTGGCGAGCGGCAGGCCGTGGTCGCAGCTTTGCGTCACTTGGCGCCCGCCATCCGGCAGGTGCACGTCGAGCGCGACACCCAGCGATTCGGCCATGCGCTTGGCGCGGCTCTTGCCCTGCAGGTCGGTGAATTTCGGCGCCCGGTTCAGGACGAAGCGCAGTTTCTCGAAGGGCAGGTCTTCGGATTGCAGCGCGCGCTTGAGGCGCAGCGTGTTCTGCGCCGAGCGCATGTCGAGCTCGATCATCGCGAAATAGACCTGGCTCGCCTGCAGCACGGTTTCGGACCATTGCACCAGCGTCGTCGGCATATCGACGACCACGAAGTCGAAATGCTCGCGCGCGATGTCGAGGAGTTTGCGGATGTCGTCCGGCCCGACCATGTCGAGCGGCAGAAGATCCGATGGCGCGGTGAAGACATGCAGCCGGTCATCGAACGTGACCAGAGCCTGCGCGAAGCTGTCCTCGTCCATCGAATCGATGTCGGCCAGAAGCTCGACCACCGTTTCCTTGCGGGGCAGGTCGAGATAGGTCGAGACCGATCCGAATTGCAGGCCCAGATCGATCACACAGACGCGCGGGGCCTTCTCTTTCTCCTTCTCGACCGTCGCCAGTTCCCAGGCGAGGTTCACGGCGAAGGTGGTCGCCCCGACGCCGCCCGCGAGCGCCTGCACGGCGATCAGCACGCCGTCGCCATCGGCCTTGAGCTTGACCGAAGCAGGCTCGGAAATCGCGACGGGCAGGGCGGCACGTTTCAGGCGTTCGACAGCGGCGGCCAGTTCGCCTTCGGGAAGCGGGTAGGGGACGAACTCGTCCGCGCCGTTCTTCAGAAGCTGGTGCAGCGCGGCGGGCGTGACATCCTCGGCGATGAGCACGACCTTGATGTCCTGCGCCTTCGCGGCGGCGAGGACCGCCATCAGCTGCGGCAGGTTGTTCTCGTCGGTGTCATCTATGGCGAGCGCCACGAATTCGAGCGCGCGGGCATCGGGTTGCGAGAAGAATGAGATCGCCTGGTCGAAACCCAGATCGCCCCAGTCTTCGCCCAGCATGGTTTCCATATCCTCGATCAGGAGATCGAAAATCTGGACGTCTCGACTGATCGTACACGCCCGGATCGGACTGGGATCCGCATTCTGCAAAGTCGGACTCGTCATACGCCTCGTATCCTTTGTTCTATGACCGGATACGTGGAGCGACGACAGATCGTCAGACCGTCCCCCGCCCGCACGTCCGGGCAACCGACTGCGCCCATCGCTGGACGCACCGGTCTCAAGGATCAGTTAGTGGCAGGCAAAGGCGGCGAGATTTGGACGGAAAAGGGCAATTGTCCGGGTTTCCCAGACGATTGGAGCCGTCAGCCGTCGATTGACGACCCGCCCGAGAGCGTCGGTGCCGGTTGCGCCGAGCGCACGTAATCGCGGTAGACGATGGCGGCGTATTGGCCATCGAGAACCTGCGGATGGCCCGAGACGAAGCCCGAAACCTCGGTCACGGTCCGCCGGTTGCGGCGCTCGCGGCCCTCGGTGACGATCAGCGGCTGGGTCTCGCCGAAGGAGACGACGGCCTCTAGGCGCGACAGGCTCACGCCCTGGCTGCCGAGGAAAGCGACGACAGCCTGCGCGCGGGCGAGGCCGAGGCGCTTGTTGTAGCTGTCCGAGCCGACACCGTCGGTGTGGCCGAAGACCTTGAAGCGGACTTCGGGGAACTGCCTGATCCAATGCGCCTGTTCGCGCAGCACGTCGCGTGCGCCCGCGTCCAGCTCAGAGGAATTGAAGGCGAAGTTGACCGTCGTCATCACCTCGGAGGCGAAGCGCTGGGCGAGATCGTAGGTATATTGCGCCTCGCCCGTCATCAGGCGGGTGTTGTTCATCGTCGCCGCGCCGAAGCCGCCGGTGTCGATCAGCGCACCGGCCTCGCGGTGGAACTGGGTGTAGACCGGGTCGCGACCTGCATCGCCGCAGCCTGCGGCCAGCCCGAGGCAGCCGAGAAGAAGGGATGTCTTTTTCATATGCTGCCCCACGCTCATCGCCTCACTCCATCACGTAGCCGTAGGACCCGGTAAAGTCCTGGCGCGCAACCTCTCCGGCGCCGCCCTTGGGCGCGCGGGTTCCGGCCGCGGTCCGGCCATAGAGGAACAGGTCCTTCTCCGTCGGCGGCCGCACCCGATCGGTCGGAAGCGCCAGCGCCTCGCCCCGGGTGGGGGTCACGAGATGCGGCGTCACGATGATCACGAGCTCGGATTGCGAGCGCTGGTACTCGGCGCTGCGGAAGAGCGCGCCCAGGACCGGAACGTCGCCGAGCCAGGGCACCTGGCCGGTCGCGTCGGTGAAATCGTCCTGAAGAAGGCCAGCGATCGCGAAGCTTTCGCCGTCGCGGAGCTCGATTGTGGTCGAGGCTTCACGGCGCGAGAAGGCGTCGATACGGATCGAGCCGAGATCGATGCCATTCGCCGGGTCGATCGAGGAGACCGCGGTGTTCAGTTCGAGATTGATCAGGTCGCCGTCGACGACGCGCGGGATGAAGTCCAGCTCGACGCCGAAATTCTTGAACTCGACCGAGACCGTGCCGTCGCCCTGGCTGACCGGGATCGGGTATTCGCCACCGGCGAGAAAGCTCGCCTCCTGGCCGGAGAGGGCGGTGAGGTTCGGTTCCGCGAGCGTCCGGACGACGCCTTTGGATTCAAGCGCTTCGAGAAGAATGCCGACCTCGAGTCCACCGGCATCGAACCCGAAGACGACCGCGCCGTTCGAGTCCGTGCCCGCGGACACGCCGCCGCCGAGGCTGCTGGTCAGGGTGGGGTTGTTCGACAATTGCGTACCGGAGGCCGCGCCGACGCCGACATCGCCGCCGAGGATGTCACCGGCGAAGGAGACCGACGAGCGGAGCGCCTTGGAGACGGAGCGGCGCATTTCGGCGAAGCGGACCTGCAGCATGACCTGCTGCACACCGCCCACGCTCATCAGGTTCGACACCCGCTCGGGCGCGTAGCGCTCGGCCAGGCCGAGCGCGCGGTCCAGCGACTGGGCCGAGGAGACCGTGCCCGACAGGACGATGCCGTCATTGGCGGTCCGGACCTCGATCTTCTCGTCGGGCAGGATCTGCCGCAGACGCTCCTTGAATTCAGAGACATCGGCCGAGACACGCACGTCGATATTCGAGATCAGCCGCCCGTTCGGGTCGAGGATGGTCAGCGTCGTGGTGCCGGGGGCCTTGCCCAGCACGTAGATCGTGCGGTCGGACAGGGACGAGATGTCGGCGATGGCGGGGTTCGCGATCGAAAGCTCGGCGAAGGGCGTATCGCTCTCGACGACGACCGCCCGGTTCATGGACACGTTCAACGCCGATCCGACCCGGCCTTGCACGATGCGCAGGGTCTCGGCCTGGAGCGGCGGCGCCATCGGCGCAGCGGCAAGGACCAGCCCCGTGAGGGCCGCCTTTAGAAAACCGTCGATCTTCATGTGACCTGCCTTTCCGATCACGCCTCAAGGGTCGGGTCTTTTCGCCCGATCTTCCCGCCACGATGCGGCAGTTCGGGATTGTTTTCAAGAATCAATGGGTTTCTCGGCGGGGTTTCTGTGGATTAGTCGCAACAACCACAAGAATTTCCCGATATGCAAAAAGGCGCCCCGGGGAGGGGCGCCTTGCGATTCCGGCTCTTTCGGAAGAACCGTCGGGCTCAGTTCGTGCAGGGGATCGGGATCTCGACCACGTCGTTTCCGCGGCGGGTCCGGATGGTGCAGACCTGCAGCGACTTGGTGGGCGATTTCTTCTCTTCCTTCTTGATCCCGAGAAGCGTGCGCTGATCGACCTCGATGGCTTCGGCGACGGTTTCGTCGTTATGAGCCATGAGAGACAGCGACAGGCTACCGGTCGACTGCGCTTGCGCGAGTGCTGCGACCTGCTGCGGCGTGACGGCGACAGTCACGGTTCGCGCGATCATCGCGCTTTCCGGGGCATCGACCTCGGCGGTCTGGTCGATGGCGATCAGAGTGATACCGGCCTGGATCAGCTTGGTCACATCGCCCTGGGGCAGGTTCGGATCGCTCATCCGGATGTTGCCGGTCCAGTAGATGTCGACCTTGTCGCCCGGGCGCAGGAAGCCCGACACGCCCGAGGCCACGTCGACCCGAAGCGCGAAGGCGCGCTGACCTTTTTCAAGCCGCGAGGTCAGACCGGCATCGCCGCCGGGCTCGGAGACCTTCACGCTCGAGAAAGCTTCGTTCAACTCGATCGGACGCAGCGCGACGCGGGGGCCTTCCTCGGGGACGAAGAAGGGGTTTTCCTCGTCGAAATAGGTCTCGGGCAGGGCGTCGACCGTCCATTTTGCGAGGCGGACATCCTCGGTCGTCAGCGTTTCGCCGAAGGCGATGGCGCGGGTGGCGATGTAGATGTCGCGTGTCTTGACGATCTCGTTCTGCCGCTCGCGTTCCTCTTGGAGCGCGGTCTCGTAGGCACCGATGTAGTTCTTGGCCATGTACACCGCGACGGCGGCCAGGCCGAGCCCCGCGATAAGGACCAGTCCGAATACCAGTCGCATTCTCTCACCTCATTTGTTCTGGCGCCGCTTCGATGCGCCGCGCCCTTTGCGCGCGAAGACACTCTGTCGGTGCTTTGTGGCCAAATCGCGCCCGCGTCGGGACCTTTGATTGGCGCGCTCTGCGTGCGGTGGGCCGGAAAAGACATCGCCGCCCCGGTGGTCCGGCGCGGCGTCAATGGTGCGGCGCGTCTGCGCGGCGATCCGAGCGTTACTTGGAGAAGCCGTCGTTCTCGCGGTCGACAGCGTTTCCTGCGGCGTCGAGCAGAGCCAGGGAGGTATCCTCGATTGCCCAGAACGACACGGCGGCCATGCCGACGACAGCTGCGGTGATCACGACCCAATCCACGGTGACGGCACCGGCTTCGTCGCGAAAGAACGTCTTGAATACCTGTTTCATAATATCCGCTCCACCTCGGAGTGAGGGAGCGCTCCGAACGGGTCCGGAGCGCTCACCACGCGGTTTACTTCGAGAAGCCGTCGTTCTCGGCGGAAACGGCGTTGCCTGCAGCCTGGATCAGGCCCTTCGAGGAGGTCTCGATGGTCGAGTAGGCTGCGATGGCCAGGCCGACGACTGCGGCGGTCAGAACCACCCAGTCCACCGTGACTGCGCCGTCTTCGTCCTTGCGGAAGGTCTTGAGGAATTTAAGCATGTTTCGTCTCCGTAGGTCTCATTGCTCTCGTTTTTTCGCACCGCCCCGGGACACCACGGCCTCTCTCATGACCTGATCCCGTCTCGGTATGCGGTGATAAAGCCCTCGGATTGGGGCAGGAGTTGGGCCGGAATGGAACGTTTTTGCAATGTCGCGGATCAAAGTGCGGGCGCATTATCCCTCTGAATATATTCGTAAAAAATTAACTCCTGCATGGAAGAATGGCGGCGAATTGGCCTATTGGCCACGTTGGGACGCAAAACGCGACGCCGAAATGACAGCCCTGATGCGTGCCACGCGCGCCTGTGGCATCCTATTGAAAAACGAGGCAGATAAGAGCAGGTCCCATGTCACGCAGCTATTTCGCGGCGCTTGTCGCCGTGCTGACCGCCTCTGTCGCGGTCCCCGCGCCGGTGCTGGCCGATGCACCGGCCTTCGTCGATTTCTCCGCCAAGCGCGTCAAGCCGCCGAAACCCGGGGCGGGTCCGCGCATCACCGTCCAGATCGCGCCCCGCGCCGAGCCGGCGGTGCCGGTGCGTCCCTCGCTTTCAGCGCCGCAGCCGGTTGCGGCCCGCGTTGCGAAACCCGCGGCTGCCACCGGGAAGTACGCCTGGTTCTGGGACAAGGTCTCGGCCAAGCGCGACGGGGCAGGGCCCGGGCGGCTCGAACCGGCCCTCTTGGCGGTGAAATCCGGGGGGGTGCATGCCCCGCGCCTTCAGGCCCTGCAGGACATGGCGGCGCGCCACGGCACCGATCTCCTGCGCTCGACCGTCGGCACGCAGGTCTCGCCCGCGCTGGCGCTCGCGGTGATGGCGGTCGAATCCTCCGGCAAGAAGGACGCGAAAAGCCATGCCGGTGCGCAGGGCCTGATGCAGCTCATGCCCGCGACCGCCGAACGGTTCGGGGTCCGCGACAGCTTCGATCCCGCCGACAATATCAAGGGGGGCGTCGCCTTTCTCGATTTCCTGATGGACAAGTTCGAGGGCGATCCGATGCTGGTTCTCGCGGGCTACAATGCCGGTGAGAATGCGATCGACGGGGCGGGGGGCGTTCCGAACTACGCCGAGACGCGCGATTACGTCCCCAAGGTCCTAGCCGCGTTCGAGATGGCGCGGGGCCTCTGCCGGACGCCGCCGATGTTCCTGTCCGATGGCTGCGTCTTCAACGTCTCACGCTGAGGCGCGCAGCACCGCACCGGGATTCATGATGCCGTGGGGGTCGAGCGCCGACTTGATCGCCCGCATCGCCGCGAGCTTCGCGGGATCGGCGTAGCGTTCGAGATCATCGACCTTGAGCCGCCCGATCCCGTGCTCGGCCGAGACCGACCCGCCCATCTCGTGGACCAGATCGTGCAGGCAGCGCTTGATCTCGTCGCGCTCGGAGACATGGTCGGAGCGGCTCTTTCCCGGCATCGGGAAGACATTGTAGTGCAAGTTGCCGTCGCCGAGATGCCCGAAGCAATTCACACGGAACTGCCCGATCCCGGACAGAAGACGAATGCCTTCCGGGATGAACTCCGGCACCTGCGACAGTGGCAGCGAAATGTCGTGGCTCGATACCGCACCGATCATGCGGTTGGCTTCGGGGATGCGCTCGCGGACCGCCCAGAACTCCTCTGCCTGCTGCCCCGACCGCGCGATCACACCGTCGGAGACGAGCCCGGCCTCGTGACCCTCGACGAAAAGCGCCTCCAGCGCCTCGGTCGGATCGAGACCGGCGGCCAGCCCGACCTCGATCAGAACCGACCAGTCCGGGGCGGTCTCGAAGGGCTGGCGGACCTCGGGCAGGACCTCGGAGAGGAAATCGAGGCCCGTCTTGCCGATCAGCTCGAAGGCGCTGATCGCCTCTCCCAGAGCGTCGCGCGCGCGCGCGAGAAGCGAGAGCGCCGCCGCAGGGCTCTCAACCGCCAGAAAGGCGGTTCCCGTCGCGGCGGGCCGCGGGAAGAGCCGCAGGCTCGCCGCGGTGATGATCCCGAGCGTGCCTTCCGCGCCGATCAGGAGATTGCGCAGATCGTAGCCGGTATTGTCCTTCCGCAGCCGCTTGAGGCCGTGCCAGATGTCACCTGACGGCAGAACCGCTTCGAGCCCAAGACACAGATCGCGCGCATTGCCGTAGCGCAGCACGTTGATCCCGCCCGCATTGGTCGCCAGAAGCCCGCCGATCCGCGCCGAGCCTTCCGAGGCGAGGGACAGGGGGAAGAGCCGCCCGGCGTTTTCGGCGGCGGCCTGAACATCGGCGAGGATCGCCCCGGCCTCGGCGATCAGCACGTTCTCCTCGGAAAAGACCTCGCGCAGCTTGGTCATGCGCTCGAGCGACACCAGAAGCGGCGTTCCCGCCTCGGCGGGCGCGACCTGGCCGCCGACGAGGCCGGTGCCGCCGCCATAGGGCACGAGGCCGACCCGCGCCTCGGATGCAGCCCGGACGATCAGCGAGACCTCCTCGGCGCTGCGGGGCAGGGCCAGGTGGGTGGCGGCGCCCTCCCAGCGGCCACGCGGTTCCTCGAGATAGCGCGCCTCGGCGGGCCGGAGCGTGTCAGCGGGCAGCTGCGCGGCCAGCGCGTCGAGAAAGGCGGTGTCGGCGGGTTTGGGCATGGGCGTCTCCTTGCGCCGCTACCTAGCGCGCCGTTCGGCCATCCCCAAGGGGCTCACTCGGAGAGCAGTTGCGGCTCCAGGACGGTGATCGTCGGCCGGTCCGGCAGCGAGCGCAGAGAGATCTCCAGCGTGGCGGTCCCGGGGCGTTCGACGGGAAAGCGGCCATCGAGCTCGTCGAGGAAGAAGGACAGGGCGCTGCCCGAGAACCAGTGCATCGGGATGATCACCCGGCTTTTCAGCCGCTCGATCACCCGGATCATCGCCGCGCGCTCCATCGTGTAGCCGCCATCGACCGGGACCATCACCACGTCGAGCCGTCCGAGGGCGGCGTATTGCTGGTCGTTCGGTTCGTGATGCAGATGCCCGAGATGGCCGATACAGAGCCCGGCGACCTCGAAGACGAAGATCGAATTGCCGTTCTCCTCGACCCCGCCATAGGTCGCGCGGATATCGGTCGAGACGTTGCGCACCAGCATTTCGCCCAGGTCGAGATGGTGGTCGATGCCTTCGCCGAAGACCTCGCTCCAGCCCGGCAGAACGTGCGGGATGGCGGGGTCGGGCGCTGGCGTCCAATGGGTGGTGTGGGCGTGGTTCATGGTCACCACGTCCGGGATCAGCGGCACGTTCCCGATGAAGCCAGTGAAATCGGTGACCGCCGAGAGCCCGCCCTCGGTCTGGATCAGGAAGGAGGCGTGCGAGATGTAATGCAGCCGGACCGAAAACTCGGGCACGGGCGCCTGCCAGGATGCCTTGTGGAGGTACTCGAGCCCCGGCGCGGCATCGGCGACGGCGATGCAATGCGAGGGGCGGCGCTGCTCCTGCGCGGCGGCGGGCGAGGCGAGGGCGTGAGCGGCAAGCGCCGCGAGAGCGAGGCGTATCATGGGGCCGAGCGTAACGAGGCGCCGCCGCAGCGGTGCTCACAAAGCCGTGTGATCTGGGGTCCGGTCCGGGGCGCGACCTGTCCACCGGGGGCCCGAATTCCGGACCGGAATTCGCGCGAAATCCGGTTCGGATTTCGTCAGCGCGCGGCGGCGATCGCCTGGCCTGCGGCCCAGCCGGAGGACCAGGCCCATTGGAAGTTGTACCCGCCGAGCCAGCCCGTGACGTCCACCGCCTCGCCGATGGCATAGAGCCCCGGCACCGTCTTCGCCGCCATCGTCTTCGAGGACAGCCCGTCCGTATCTATCCCGCCGAGGGTGACTTCGGCCGTGCGATAGCCCTCGGAGCCCGAGGGCCGCAGCTCCCAATCCCCCATCGCTGCGACCAGCGCGTCGATGCGCGCATCCGAGAGATCGCCCAGCCGCCCGCCCAGGTCGATCTCGCCCGACAGGTGCTCGACCAGCCGCGCGGGCAGAAGCTTTGCCAACTCCGTGCTCAGGCCACGCTTGCCGTCGCCGGTTCTCTTTGCTCGAAGATCTGCACCAAGATCGACACCTGGCATGAGATCGACCGAGATCGCGGAACCCTCGCGCCAGTAGCTCGACGCCTGCAGCACCGCGGGCCCCGAGAGACCGCGATGGGTGAAGAGCAGCGCCTCGTCGAACCGCGGCCCGTCCGCGGTCACGCCCGCAGGTGTCGCAACGCCCGAGATCGCGGCGAAGCGACCTTCGGGGAAGGTGAGCGGAACGAGCCCGGGACGCGTCTCGGTGACCTCGAGCCCGAACCGTCGGGCAATCTCGTAGGCCAGACCCGTCGCCCCCATCTTCGGGATCGACTTGCCGCCCGTCGCGAGCACCAGGTTGTGCGCGGTCACGGTCTTGCGTCGGCCCTCGCGCTCGAGCGTGGCGCGAAATCCCTCCGGGCCGTGGTCGAGACCCGTCAGCGACGTTTGTAGCCAGAGCTCGGCACCGGCGGCGCGGGCCTCGCCGACCAGCATCTCGACGATCTGGGTGGCCTTGCCGTCGCAAAAGAGCTGACCCAGCGTCTTTTCATGCCAGGCGATGCCGTGGCGCGAGACGAGCTCGATGAAATCCCACTGGGTGTAGCGCGCCAGCGCGGATTTGTGGAAATGCGGATTGCCGCCCAGGAACCGCTCGGGCGCGATCCCGAGATTGGTGAAATTGCAGCGCCCGCCGCCCGAGATGCGAATTTTCTCGCCCGGCGCGCGCGCATGGTCGATCACCAGCGTGCGTGGCCCCGCCTCGGCGGCACACATCAGCCCGGCGGCGCCGGCGCCCAGGATCAGCGTCTCGATCTGCATGGGGCCGCGAAAGCACGCGCGCGGGCGCGATGCAAGTCCCGGCTTTTCCTGCCCACGCGCCGCGCTAGGCTCTCGCGTGACACGTGGGGTAACGAGGGGGTTGGAGTGAGCGGGATCGCCGAGCCATTGGTGCTGTTGCCGGGATTGATGGCCGATGCGCGGGTGTTCCGCGCGCAGATCGAACCCCTGTCGCGCCATCGACCCGTGACCGTGGCGCCGATCACCTCGGGCGAGCGCGTCGAAGAGATCGCCTCGGACCTGATGTCGCGCCTGCCGCAGCGCTTTGCGCTGGGCGGGCATGGGCTGGGCGGCGTCGTGGCGATGGAGCTTCTGCGCCGCGCACCCGAGCGGGTGACGCGCATCGCGGTTCTGTCCTGCACGCCGCTTCCCGAGACGCCGCAGGAGGCCGCCGCCCGCGAGCCGCGCCTCATCCGCGCCCGGGCGGGCAAGATGGCCGAGGCGCTCGACGAGGAGTTCCCGGTCTCCGCCTTCGCCAAGAGCCCCGCGCGCCAGACCCATCGCGCCACGCAGCTCGCCATGGCCAAGGAGCTCGGCGCGGCCTGCTACGCGCGCCAGATCCGCGCGCTCCAGCGGCGCAAGGACCAGCAAGCGACGCTGCGTCGCTGCCGCGTCCCGGCGCTGGTCCTCGGAGGGGCGCTCGATCCGTTGATCCCGGAAAAGCGCCTGCGCTTTCTGGCCGAGCTCATTCCGCATGCCAAACTGGCGCTCATCCCCGATGCCGGACATCTGCCGATGCTGGAGGCCCCCGAGGCGGTGACCGAGGCGCTCGAGACCTGGCTTGCCGCGCCGCTTGTCCTGCGCTGAGCGGGAGTTGACCTTTTCCGCGACCGGACCTATCGCGCAGGGGCGCGGAGGGCCGGGTGGCCGCTCCTGACCGGGCAACCGGGAGGGAGAGGAAAGTCCGGACTCCCTGAAGCAACGGTGCCGGGTAACGCCCGGGCAGGGCGACCTGACGGACAGCGCCACAGAAAACAAACCGCCGTCGCGCGTCTTCGGGCGCGTGCCGGTCAGGGTGAAACGGTGGGGTAAGAGCCCACCGGGGGACGGGCAACCGGACCCGCATGGCAAGCCCCACCGGGAGCAATGCCAAATAGGGACCTCGCGCGGGGCTGATCCTTTCGGGGATATCGCCGCAGGGCCGCTTCAGCCCGAGAGGTCCGGGTTGGCAGCACGAGCCGGTGCGCGAGCATCGGCCAAGATGAATGGCCATCTCCGGCGGGGCGACCCGCCGCAGACAGAATCCGGCTTACAGGCCCTCCGCGCATATCGACACGGGGCGGAAAACCGGGGTCGACCCGGTTGACTCGCATCCCGCCTTGGGTAAAAGGCGGGCTTCACAGGATTTCACGGGCCGCGCCGAGGCCTGCCCGAAGGAGACGACCCATGGCGAAGCCGACTACGATCAAAATCCGCCTGAATTCGACCGCAGGCACCGGCCACTTCTACGTGACCAAGAAGAACGCGCGCACGATGACGGAAAAGATGTCGATCCGGAAATACGACCCGGTCGCGCGCAAGCATGTCGAGTACAAGGAAGGCAAGATCAAGTAAGCCTTCCCGCTCGAGGGACAGTTGATGCGCGCCGCGCGATCCGGACCGGGTCGCGCGGCGCGTCGCGTTTCCGGGGGTGCGCCATGACCGAGCCCGTGCTGCGTCGCGCTGGCCCCGAGGATCTCGAGGCCGTCGAGGCGCTCTACCAGAAGAACTATCCGCGTCTTCTCGCCGCCGATTACCCGCCCTCGGTGATGGTGACCGCCGTGCCGCTCATTGCGCGCGCGCAGCCGCAGCTTCTGGCGTCGGGCCAGTTCTACATGATCGAAGAGGCGGGGCAGGCGCTCGCCGCCGGTGGCTGGACGCGCGAGGCGCCGGGGTCGGGCGCTCTCAGTCCCGGCGTCGCCCATATCCGCCATGTCGCCACCGATCCCGGTCGCCTGCGCGAGGGGCTGGCGCGGCGGTTGGTGGGTTTTCTCCTGGCAGAGGCGGGGGCCGATGGCGTGCGCGAGATGCAGTGCTACAGCACGCTGACCGCAGAGCCGTTTTATGCCGCGATGGGCTTTGTCCGTCAGGGGCCGATGCAGGTCGAACTTCCGCGGGGCATCGCCTTCAATGCGGTCCGGATGACCTGCGCGCTTCGCTGACGCGCCATGAAAAAGGCTGCCCCGAAGGGCGGCCCGATCCGTCTCATGTCCGTGCGAGAGTTACTCGCGATTGCCCATGAACTGGAGCAGGAACATGAACATGTTGATGAAATCGAGATAGAGACGCAGCGCGCCCAGGATCGCCGACTTGCCGAGCCACTCGCTGTCGCCGTGGCGGGCATGTTCGATATACTCGGTCTTGATCGACTGCGTGTCATAGGCGGTCAGACCCGCGAAGATCAGCACGCCGATCACCGAGATCGCGAAGCCCAGCGCCGAGGAGGCGAGGAACAGGTTCACGATCGAGGCCACGATGAGGCCGATCAGGCCCATCAGAAGGAAGGTGCCGAAGCCCGACAGATCCTTTTTGGTGGTGTAGCCCCAGAGCGACAGGCCCGCGAAGGCGATCGCCGTCACGAGGAAGGTCTGTGCGATCGACACGCCGGTGAAGACGAGAAAGATCGAACTGATCGAGATGCCCATCACCGCGGCGAAGACGTAGAACACGGTCTGAGCCGTGGCTGCGGACATGCGGTTGATCCCGGCGGAGAAGCCGAAGACGAAGAGCAGGGGCGCGAACATCACCACCCATTTCAGCGGCGACAGATAGAGCGCCTGTCCGAGACCGGTGAGGTACTGGTCGGCGCCGATCTGCACTGCCCCGGCAGCCGGGTCGGTCGTCACGGCCATGCCGGACAGCGCCCATGCGGCTGCAAAGGTGATGAGCATGCCTACGGACATCGTGCCGTAGACCTTGTTCATATGGGCGCGCAGGCCCTCGTCGATCTGGGCAGAGCGGGCGCCCGTTGCGGTGCCGGCCCGAACCGTCCTGTATTCAGCCATGAATCCCTCCGAATAAGCTGGTGTCCGGCTTTTGGCCGGATCGCCTTTGGAATATCAGGACGGGTCCTTCGTTTTTCAAGGCTTTCCGTTCGCGAAAGGCAGGGAAGCCGATCCGGACGCCCGGATCGACGTCAAAGCTCAGCCGCGCCAGTGATCGGGGGCGTCCCAGGCGGGGCGTGCGGCCTCGGTCAGCGCCTCGTGGCGGGTCAGCCCGATATCGGCCAACCGCGCGTCGTCGAGCCGGGCCAGCGCCCGGCGCTGGCGCGCTAGGGCAGAGAAGGCCGACAGGCGATGAAAGAGGCCCGGGCGGACGACCGTTTGCCGGGGGCGGGCGAGCGAGAGCGTGAACATGGCGGTCTCCTTTCACGAAAGTTGATGGATCGCGGATCAGCAATCCGATTGCGTGATAGAATGGGCCCGTGCTAGCATTCTGTAAAACGAATGTTCTTGACGTTTATCATCACGGATATTGATGGATGCGAAATTTCGACCTGACGGCCCTGCGCTCTTTCGTGACCGTTGCGGAAACCGGCGGCGTGACGCGGGCCGCGAATCTTCTGAACCTGACCCAGTCGGCGGTCTCGATGCAGCTTAAGCGGCTCGAAGAATCGCTCGGCCTGTCGCTTCTCGACCGCTCGGGCCGGGGCGTGAGCCTCACCGCCTCGGGCGAGCAGCTTCTGAAATACGGGCGCAAGATGCTCGCGATCAACGACGAGGCCTGGGGCCGCCTGACGGCGCAGGATTACGAGGGCGAGCTGCGCCTCGGCGTGCCGAACGACATCATCTACCCGGTGGTGCCGCAGGTGCTGAAGCGCTTCGCCGCCGATTTCCCGCGCATGCGGGTGCGGCTGATCTCGGCACCGACCCGCGCGCTCAAGGCGATGTTCGGCCGCGGCGAATGCGACCTGATCCTGACCACCGAGGACCGCCCGGACGGCGAAGCGGTGGTCATCGTCGAAAAGCCGCTGGTCTGGGTCGGTGCCGAGGACGGGCAGGCCTGGAAGCGCCGCCCGCTGCCGGTGGCCTCCTGCTCGAACTGCGTGTTCCGCGACGGGATCACCCGGGTGCTCGACGAGTCAGGCCTGGAATGGGAGCGCGCAGTGGAATCCGAGCTCGACAACGCCGTCGAGGCGGCGATTTCGGCCGATCTCGGGGTGGCGGCGCTGATCGAGGGCAACCTGCCGCCGAATTGCGTGCCCGTCGCCCATGGCGGAGCGCTGCCCGATCCGGGCCGCACCGGCATCGCGCTTTATACGCTACCGGGTGCGCCCGCGCCGCAGCAGGCGATGGCAGAGCTGCTTCGTCAGAGCTACGCCGCCCCGCCGCGTCTCGCCGCTACAGGGTGATCACCACCTTGCCGGTCGAGCGGCGCTCGCGCAGCAGCGCCAGCCCTTCGGCGACCTCGTCGATGGGGAGAACATGGCTCAGATGCGGGCGCAGGGTGCCCGCTTCGTGCCAGGCGAAGAGCTGATCGAGGCTCTCGGTGACCACCTCGGGGCGAAACTCGAGATAGCCGCCCCAGTAAACGCCGAGCACGGTGAGGTTTTTCACCAGGAGATGGTTGGACTTGATCTGCGGCACATCGCCGCTGGCAAAGCCGATGGGAAGAAGCCGCGCCTCGGGCTTGCAGGCACGGAAGGCGGCTTCGAACTGCTCGCCGCCCACCGGATCATAGACCACGTCGGCGCCGCCGAGCGCCTTGACCTCGGCGCGGATGTCCTGGGTCTTGGCGTCGATCAGGTGGTCGGCTCCGGCGGCCTTGGCGGCCTCCAGCTTGTCGGCGCCCCGGGCGCAGGCGATCACGGTCGCGCCCATCAGCTTGCCGATTTCCACCGCGGTCAGTCCGACGCCGCCCGCGGCACCGAGGACCAGAAGCGTCTCGCCGGGTTGCAGGCGGGCGCGGTGATCCAGCGCGACATGACTGGTGCCATAGGCAATCTGAAACCCGGCCGCGGTCGGCAGATCCATCCCGTCAGGCAGCTTTGCCGCGCGTTTTGCGTCGAAGACACCGTATTCCGCGAGTCCACCGCAGCCGCCGAAGACCGCGACGCGGTCGCCGATCTCGAGCCCGTCGACACCGTCGCCGAGCGCGTCGATGGTCCCCGCGACCTCCATCCCGAGCGTGAAGGGCGGCTCCGGTGTCGCTTGGTAGGTGCCCTTGATCATCAGCAGATCGGCGAAATTCAGACCGCAGGCCGCGATCTTGAGGCGAATCTCGCCAGCCCCCGGTTCCGGAACGGCGATGTCGGCAAAGGCGGGCTCGGTGTCGAACCCGGTGACCTGGTAGGCGCGCATGGGACCTCCTGATTATCTGCCACGGTCATGCGGAACCGGGCGCGCTCTGTCAAACCGGGCGCATGTCCGCGCGAAGAGTGTTGACCCGACGTCACCATCGCGTTCCAAGCGAAACCGGTTTGTTTGCACCACCCAAACGGTATCCTAACACTTGCGTGCACGCGTCGCTTCGGTCTAGGTTCCATCCTGCTGGAGGGGTGCACAGCATTCGATACGGGGACCGGTCGAGAATTTCGTTCGACTGGACCTCTAATGTTAAAGACTGACCAAGTATGACTATTAGGGACTATATCGAATGACGCATCCTGTGGACGTTCATGTCGGCAAGCGAATCCGCCATCGCCGTTGGCTCGTCGGAATGACCCAACAGCAACTGGCAGAGCGTGTTGGCATCAAGTTTCAGCAGATCCAGAAATACGAGACCGGCGCGAACCGCGTCAGCGCCTCGCGGCTCTGGGACATCTCTGACGCACTTCAGGTTCCGGTGAGCTTCTTCTTCGAAGGACTGACCGAGGCCGAGCCCGCCGCGCAGGCGGTGCCTGCAGATCTTCTCGGTGACAAGGAAGCGCTGGATCTCGTGCGCTCCTACTACGCCATCCCCGAGAATCAGCGCCGTCGCCTCTTCGAACTGGCCCGCGTGCTGTCCGACGTCGCCTGACGGCGGCGTTGAATCCGCAAACGGACCGGGATAGGCGCAGTGGCAGAATGCCGCTACCCTAGGGGGCTAAGATGGGCGCGCCGCTTCCCGATTCCGATCTCCACGCCGAGCTGACCGGTGTGGCCCAGGCGCTGGCCGACGCGGCCCGTGCCGCCATCCTTCCCCATTTCCGAACCACGTCGCTCGAGATCGACAACAAGCACGCGCAGGGGTTCGACCCGGTGACGGCAGCCGACCGCGCCGCAGAGCGCGCGATGCGCGACATCCTGGCCGAGCGACGTCCGCAGGACGCGATCCTGGGCGAGGAGTTTGGTCGCAGCGCGGGCGAGAGTGGCCTGACCTGGGTGCTCGACCCGATCGACGGCACTCGCGGTTTCATGTCCGGCACGCCCACCTGGGGGGTGCTGATCGCGCTTTGCGATGCGAGCGGGCCGATCCTCGGCGTGATCGACCAGCCCTATATCGGCGAGCGCTTCCTCGGCGGCTTCGGCCAGGCGCTCTGGAACGGTCCGCGGGGCGGGGGAAGCTTGCGCGCCCGAACCGGCGCCGCGCTCGAGGCCGCGGTCCTGATGTCGACCTTTCCCGAAGTCGGAACGCCCGAGGAGCGCGCGGCCTTCGAGCGTGTCGCGTCTCGCGCGCGCCTCACCCGCTACGGCTGCGACTGCTACGCCTATGCGCTTCTCGCCATGGGGCAGGTGGACCTCGTCATCGAGGCCGGCCTTCAGGCCTATGACATCTGCGCCCCGATCGCGGTGATCGAAGCCGCGGGCGGGATCGTGACCGATTGGCAGGGACAGACGGTGCATGAGGGCGGGCAGGTCCTCGCCGCGGCGACACCCGAGCTTCACGCTGCGGCATTAACCCATTTGCGTGGCTGACACGGGGCGGATGGAGAGCTACGCTTCGCCTACTCTCACGACCCAGAAGACCTCCTGAGTATCGTTTCTTAAATGATTGAAATTCTGCTGCGAAATGCCGGCCACGTGCTGTGCATGACCGAGACCTCGTCCGAGCTGTCGGGCGTCGATCTGCGTCTGCGCGACGGGATCATCGCCGAGATCGGCACCGGGCTCGAGACCACGGGCGAGGTGATCGATGCCTCGCGCTGTCTCGTGACACCTGGGCTGGTGAATACCCATCACCACCTGTTCCAGACGCTGACCCGGGCCGTCCCGCGCGCGCAGGATGCCGCGCTCTTCGGCTGGCTGACCACGCTTTATCCGATCTGGGCGCGCATGGGCCCCGAGGAGATGCGCGTCTCGGCCGAGATCGGTCTCGCGGAACTGGCGCTCTCGGGCTGCACGACCAGCTCCGATCACCTCTATCTCTTCCCGAACGGCGCGCGGCTCGACGACACGATCGAGGCTGCCGCCAAGGTCGGGCTCCGTTTCCATCCGACCCGAGGTGCGATGTCCATCGGCCAGTCCAAGGGCGGCCTGCCGCCCGATGCGCTGGTCGAAGACGAGGCCGCGATCCTCGAGGATTGCCTGCGCGTCATCGACACCTTCCACGACCCGCGCCCCGGCGCGATGGTGCGCGTCGGCGTCGCGCCCTGTTCGCCTTTCTCGGTGAGCCGCGAGCTGATGCGCGACGCCGCGCTTCTGGCCCGCGACAAGGGCGTGCGGCTCCACACCCATCTGGCCGAGAACGACGAGGACGTGGCCTATTCGCTGGCCGAGTTCGGCTGCCGCCCGGGGCAATATGCCGAAGAGCTGGGCTGGACCGGCGACGATGTCTGGCACGCCCATTGCGTGAAGCTCGACGCCGAGGAGATCGCGCTCTTCGCCCGAACGCTCACCGGCGTCTCGCATTGCCCCTGTTCCAACTGCCGTCTCGGATCGGGCATCGCGCCCGTCGCGCAGATGGTCGAGGCCGGGGTCCCGGTCGGGATCGGTGTCGATGGATCGGCCTCGAACGACAGCGGCGACCTTCTGGCCGAGGCGCGCCAGGCGATGCTCCTCCAGCGCGTGAGCCAAGGTCCGGACGCGATGAGCGCCCGTGCCGCGTTGCGGCTTGCGACCCGGGGCGGGGCGCAGATCCTCGGGCGCGACGATATCGGCTGGATCGGCGTCGGCGCGCGGGCCGATCTCGCGCTCTGGCCGCTCGACGCGATCGAGGCGGCGGGAAGCTGGGACAAGGCGGCGCTCCTGCTCGCGGGGCCGCGCCGCGTGCGCCATCTCTTCGTCGAGGGGCGGCAGGTGGTCCGCGACGGTGTGCTGACGACGCTCGACCTGCCGGTCGCGATCGAAACCCAGAACCGGCTCGCCGCCGCGCTTGCCTCCTGATCAGACCTTGCGGCCCGCCACATAGGTCGCGGCGACCGCGCGATCGTCGCCCATCATGATCGTCGCGAAGACCTGATCCCAGACGCTCTCGGCTCGCTCCGCGCGCTGCGCGATGGCCGGGGTGGACGCCAGGTCGAGCACCACCAGATCTGCCTCCTGTCCCGGGACCATCCGGCCCACATGCGCGTCGATCCCGAGCGCCCGGGCCGAGCCTTCGGTCGCGAGCCACAAAAGCTCGGCCGCGTGCAGGGGCCGTCCGCGCAGCTGCCCGATCTCGTAGGCCGCTGCCATCGTCCGCAACATCGAAAAGGACGACCCGCCGCCGGTGTCGGTTGCGAGCCCCACGCGCTGCCCCTCGGTCTTGAGCCCGCCAATGTCAAAGAGCCCCGAGCCGATGAACGTGTTCGATGTCGGACAATGCACAAGCGCCGCGCCGACTTCGCGTAGCCGGTCCCGCTCGCGCGGCTCCAGGTGGATCGCGTGGCCATAGACCCCGTTCGCGCCGAGAAGACCGTGACGCTCATAAGTGTCGAGATAATCGCGCGCCTCGGGAAAGAGACCTCTGACCCAGGCGATCTCGTCCACCTGCTCGGAGAGATGCGTCTGCATCAGGCAATCGGGGTGCTCCGCCCAGAGCGCTCCCAGCGCGTCGAGCTGCGCTTCTGTGGAGGTGGGCGAGAAGCGCGGCGTGATGACATAGGACAGCCGCGCCCGCCCGTGCCAGCGCTCCAGAAGCGCGCGGCTTTCGTCATAGGCGCGCTCTGCGGTGTCGAGAAGCGCCTCGGGCCCGTTGCGGTCCATGCAGGTCTTGCCCGCGAGCACCCGCATGCCGCGCGCCTCGGCCGCCTCGAAGACCGCATCGACGCTGCCGGGATGCGTGGTGCAGTAGGAACAGACCGTGGTCGTCCCCTCCGCCAGCACGAGGTCGAGATACCGGCCCGCGATCTCGGAGGCGTAGGCGGGATCGGCGAAGCGCGTCTCTTCGGGAAAGGTGTAGCCGTTCAGCCAGTCGATCAGCCGCTTGCCCCAACTCGCGATGATCGCCGTCTGCGGATAATGCACATGCGCATCGACAAACCCCGGCAGGATCAAAGCGGTCATATGATCGGTGACCGTGTCGCCGGGATGACGCGCCATCAGGTCGTCGCGCGTCCCGATCTCCGCGATGCGGCCATCCTCGAGCCGAAGCGCGCCCGCGCTCTCGATCCGCGCCGCCGCGAGACCGTCCTCGAACGGGTCGCCCGAAAAGCTCAGCACCTGGCCCAGAAGAAGCTGTCCCATCCGTTCTGCCCCCATGCCGCGCGGCGTGTCCGGCCCGTCCCTCCGATGTCGGGAGAAATCGGCGCCGCCCCTGTTGCTTTCCCAGCCGACGTCCTAATCTCCGCGGCTGAAGGCACAAGGTAAAAAGCTGGGGGCAGGGCAGATGACCGAAGAGCAGACCGACATGGCGCCCGAGCCCGAGACCGACGAGGACGACGCCTACGCGCTCGACCCCCGGACCATCGCCGCGATCCTCTACGCGGTCGATGTGCAGGACCGCGAAAAGCTCGTCGAGCTGATGGAGCCGCTCCATGCGGCCGACATCGCCGACATGCTGGAGCAGATGAACGCCTTCGACCGGATGCGGCTCATCAAGCTCTACGACAAGGAGTTCGACGGCGAGATCCTGACCGAGCTCGAAGACGGCATCCGCGAAGAGGTCATCGGCATCCTGAACCCCGAGGTCCTGGCCGAGGCGGTCCGCGAGCTCGATTCCGACGACGTGGTCGACCTTCTGGAGGATCTCGAGGATCCGCAGAAGGAAGCGATCCTCGAAGTGCTCGAGGACAGCGACCGCGTCGCCGTCCAGCAGTCGCTGACCTACCCGGAATACTCCGCCGGACGCCTCATGCAGCGCGAAGTGGTGATGGCGCCCGAGCACTGGAATGTCGGCGAAGCCATCGACTACATGCGTGCGACCGAGGATCTGCCCGACCAGTTCTACCACATCATCCTCGTCGACCCGCGCCTGCGCCCGGTCGGCAAGGTGGCGCTGGGCAAGCTCATGTCGTCGCGCCGCGAGGTGCTTCTGTCCTCGATCACCGACGAGAGCTTCCACATCATCCCGGTGACCCGCTACGAGGGCGACGTCGCCTACGCGTTCAACCAGTATCACCTGATCTCCGCCCCCGTGGTCGACGAGACCGAGCGGCTGGTCGGCGTCATCACCATCGACGACGCCATGGCGGTGCTCGACGAGGAGGCCGAGGAGGACATCCTCCGCCTCGCCGGTGTCGGCGAGGAAAGCTCGCTCTCGGACACGGTCCTGCAGACCACCCGCCAGCGCTTCCCCTGGCTCGCGGTGAACCTGGCCACGGCGATCCTGGCCTCTCTGGTGATCGCCCAGTTCGAGGGCGCCATCGCGCAGGTTACGGCGCTCGCGGTGCTGATGCCCATCGTCGCCTCGATGGGCGGCAATGCCGGGACACAGTCGCTGACCGTCGCGGTGCGGGCGCTCGCGACGCGCGACCTGACAGGATCGAACGCCTTCCGGGTGATCCGGCGCGAGGCGATGGTGGGCCTCGTCAATGGCGGCGCCTTCGCGGTGATCATGGGGATCGTCGGCATCCTCTGGTTCGGCTCGCCGGATCTCGGCTACGTGATCGCCATCGCCATGGTCATCAACCTCGTCTCCGCGGCGCTGGCGGGGATCGGCATTCCGATCCTGCTCGAACGTTTCGGCATCGACCCGGCGCTGGCCTCGGGCACCTTCGTGACCACCGTCACCGATGTCGTGGGCTTCTTCGCCTTCCTGGGCCTCGCCTCGGTGGTGCTTCTGTGAGCCTCGAGGCGCAAAAGGCGGCAGCACGCAAGGCGGGGTTCGCGCGGCGCAAGGCCGCCTTCGACGGACAGGCGCCCGGCGCGGCAGGCAAGCTCTCCGAGCTTCTCGCCGGACATCGCGGCGTGCCGCTGGCGGGCTACATGCCGATCCGGACCGAGATCGACCCCGTGCCCGCGATGGAAGAAGCCGCGGCGCACGGTCCCGTCGCGGTCCCGGTGATCGAGGCCGCAGGTCAGCCCTTGAGCTTCGCGCGCTGGGAGCCCGGCGCGCCGATGATCGATGGGCCCTTCGGCGCGCGCATCCCTGCCAAGCTCGACTGGATCACGCCCGAGATCCTGATCGTGCCGCTCGTGGCCTTCAGCCGCGCGGGCGGGCGGCTCGGCTATGGCGGGGGCTTCTACGACCGGACGCTCGAAGGTCTGCGGGCGAGGGGGCCGGTCCTGGCGCTGGGCTTCGCCTTCTCCGCACAGGAAGACGCGGGCCTGCCGCTCGAGCCGACCGACCAACCGCTCGACGCCATCGTGACCGAGGCCGAGATCCTGACGCCTCCGCGCTGATCGCGCGCGCCCAGACCTTCAGCTTCTCTTTTTCGAAAATACCGCTCGGGGGTGAGGCGCGCATGCGCCGAGGGGGCAGACAGCCCCCTTAGCGACGCTTCAAGCCCACGCCGAAAATCAGTTCAGAAGCGACGCGCAGCCTGCCATCGCGCCCTCGAAAGACGCGGGCGCGACCTCGTCGCCCAGAACGTAGTTCTTGACGAGATCGGCATAGGCCGGGGCCTCGAAGGCGATGTAGCGCTCGAGAGCGTCGGGCTGGACGTCCCGCTCGCGCGCGATCCCCCGGAAGACATCCGCGGCCCGAAGTGCAACCTCGGCGCCCGAGAGGTAGGGGGTCGCATTGGCGAAATCTGCCAGACCTTGCAGGAGCGCCGCGCAGCGGGCTGCTGGCACGGCCGCGGGCGAGGTGCCTTCGGTCACCGGCGGCGGCGCGGTCGGGGTCGGCGACGGGATCGGATTTGCGGCGGTTTCCGCAGCGGCCGGCGGTGCGGTATCGGGCACGACCTGAACGGTTTCGGGCTCTGTCGCCGGGGCCGGCTCGGTTGTCACCGCCGGAGCTTGGGCCGCGTCGGGGGCAGGAGCTGCCTCGGGCGCAGGCGCGGCCTCAGGCGCGACGGCGGTCGGCGTCTCGGGCGCGGTCGAGCCGTCCTGAGAGATGCCTTGTGTCGCTGCCAGGATGAGAGCCAGCGCCACAGGCGCCGCGGTCAGCCGAGGCTGACGCTCGCCGCGCTTTCGGGAAGTTCCTCGTCGAAACATCTCTGATAGAACTCCGCAACCGTTTGACGCTCCAATTCGTCACACTTGTTAAGGAACGACACGCGGAAGGCATAGCCCACATTGTTGAAGATCTCGGCGTTCTGTGCCCAGGCAATCACGGTTCTGGGCGACATCACGGTCGAGAGATCGCCATTCATGAAGGCGGTGCGGCTGAGATCGGCGACGGTCACCATCTGCCGGACAAGCTTGCGGCCCTTGTCGGTCGCGTAGCCCGGGCATTTCGACAGGACGATCTCCACCTCCGCTTCGATCGAGAGGTAGTTCAGCGTCGCGACCAGCGACCAGCGGTCCATCTGGCCCTGGTTGATCTGCTGGGTGCCGTGATAGAGACCCGTCGTATCGCCGAGACCCACGGTGTTCGAGGTCGCGAAGATGCGGAAATAGGGGTGCGGGTGGATCACCTCGTTCTGGTCCAGAAGCGTCAGCTTGCCGTCCACTTCGAGCACGCGCTGGATCACGAACATCACGTCCGCGCGACCGGCGTCGTATTCGTCGAAGACGATGGCGGTCGGGTTGCGCAAGGCCCAGGGCAGGATGCCCTCCTGGAACTGCGTGGTCTGCTTGCCGTCGACAAGACGGATCGCGTCCTTGCCGATGAGGTCGATCCGGCTGATATGGCTGTCGAGGTTGACCCGGACGCAGGGCCAGTTGAGGCGCGCGGCGACCTGTTCGATATGGGTCGACTTGCCGGTGCCGTGATAGCCCTGGAT
This sequence comes from Litorisediminicola beolgyonensis, assembly GCF_042679605.1. Taxonomy (NCBI): domain Bacteria; kingdom Pseudomonadati; phylum Pseudomonadota; class Alphaproteobacteria; order Rhodobacterales; family Paracoccaceae; genus Litorisediminicola; species Litorisediminicola beolgyonensis. The sequence goes on along the minus strand of NZ_JBHTMU010000011.1, from coordinate 40,436 downwards.
CATCACGCGGCGGTTATGGGCAAAGCCCGCGAGGATCGCCAGGGTAGTATCGGGGTCGAACCGGTAGGTCTTGTCGATATCCGGCACGCGGTCGGTCGGCTCGGCAAAGGCCGGAACCTCCATGTCGACGTCGATCCCGAAGGTCTCGCGCACCGAAATGGTTTCGGTCGGTTTTGCGTTGATGTCCATCGAACCGTCCGCCATGCTGTCCTCGGTCTTCCCTGCTGTCGCGTCTCCGTGCAACATATCGCGGCGTGCCGCAAGGGGAAGGGCGGGGAATGGTCGCAGCCGCGGCGTCCGTTCCGACTGGATGCGGCAGAATTGAGGAAAGCGCGCAATTCGCGCGCAAAGTTCGGGGCAAGCGGGCAGGTATGACCCCACAGGACGAAATTGAGGCCCTGCTGGCCAGGATCGCCATGGGCGACCGCAAGGCCTTCTCAAACCTGTATGACCGAACCTCCGCGAAACTCTTCGGGATCTGCCTGCGTGTCTTGAAGGACCGCGCGGAAGCAGAAGAGGCGTTGCAAGAAGCCTTTCTGCGAATCTGGAACCGCGCCGACCTTTATCGATCGAACGGGTATTCGCCGATGACCTGGCTCATCACGCTGACGCGCAACATCGCCATAGACCGCCGGAGGCGGCGCAAGCCTGCCACTGGCGAGGCGCTGGACGCGGCCGACCTGGTGGCCGATCCCGCGCCCGGCCCCGAGGCGCAGGCCGCCGCGCGCTCCACGAGCGCGCAGATCGTGGCCTGCCTCGACGAGCTGCCCTCGGATCGCGCGAGGATGGTCCGCCGCGCCTATCTCGACGGGATCAGCTATGCCGAGCTCGCCGAAAGCACCGGCACCAAGCTCAATACCGTGCGGACCTGGCTCCGCCGGTCCCTGATGCAGCTGAGGGAGTGCATGGCGCGATGAGCGACGACACCCCTCTTGATCCCCAGACACCCGAAGGCCCTCCGCCCGGCGGCGACAGCGCGCTGGCGGCCGAGTATGTGCTGGGCCTTCTGACCGAGCCGGAGCTTTCGGTGTTCGAGCGTCGCCTGGTCGACGAGCCGGCTCTTGAAGCCGAGGTCATCGCCTGGACGCGCGATCTGGCGACCCTGGCCGAGGCTCTGCCCGAGGTCGCGCCCGCGCCCGCGGTCAAGCGGCGTCTCGAGGCCGCGGCCTTCGGACCGACGCGTCGCGGCGGGTTCTTCGCATCGCTCTGGCCCTATCTCGGCGGCGCGGTGGCCGCCTCGCTCCTGGCCTGGGGCGTCTTCAGCACCGGTCTCCTGACGCCCGAAGCCGAGCGTCCGCTCTATATCGCCGATCTCGCGACCGAGGATGGCGGGCTCCTGATCCATGCCGGCTACCTGGCCTCGACCAACGAGTTCCTGATCCGCCGCGACGACGGCGCGCCGCCCGAGGGGGGCGACCACGAGATGTGGCTCCTGGCGGGCGAGGGCGCGCCGATCTCCATGGGCGTCGTTCCGCGCGAGCCCGGCGTGATCGCCCGCCGCGTGCTGACGCCCGAACTGAGCGCCCTGCTCGAAGGGGGCGTGCTGGCCGTTTCATCCGAACCTGCCGGAGGTTCGCCCACCGGCGCGCCGACCGGCCCGGTCCTCATGACCGGTCCGATCACCGAGCTGTGATGGCCCGGGGCGGAAACTTTCTCCCGTAACCCTCCGTGGATGTTGGCAATCCCGGCGAGACGCGCCGGGGTCCAACCCTTGGAGGAGACTTCACATGACTGCCAGAACCCTTGTCGCCAGCGTCGCATTCGCCGCTCTGACCGCAACCGCCGTGTCCGCCCAGATGGACGATGGCGGCAACCCGATGGTCGGCGGCGCCGCCATGTTCCCGAGCAAGACCATCGTCGAGAACGCCATGAACTCGGCCGATCACGAAACCCTCGTCGCCGCCGTCGTGCAGGCCGATCTCGTGGACACACTGTCGGGCCCGGGCCCCTTCACTGTCTTCGCTCCGACCGACGCGGCCTTCGACCGGATTTCGGACGAGAGCCTGTCGCAGCTGATGATGGACACGCACAAGGACCAGCTTGCGAAGATCCTCGCCTGCCACGTGGTCGCGACCAACGCGATGTCCGATGCCATCGCGGGCATGATCGCCGATGACGGCGGCGCCCATCCGGTTCCGACCGTCGGCGGCTGCACGCTGACCGCGCGGATGTCGGGCGACAGCATCACGCTCACCGACGAGCAGGGTCGCGTCGCCAATGTCACCATCGCCGATGTGCGCCAGTCGAACGGCGTGATCCACGTCATCGACCGCGTGATGCTGCCCGCGATGTAAGAGCTGGCCGTCGCGCCGGTCCGGCGCGTCGAGGGCGTCCCCGAAGCCCCCGAGAGGGCGCCCTCGCCGCGGCGATTGTTTCGGCGCGCTGCCGCGATTGTCAGCAGGCTTGCGTGGCCTGTGACCGCAGGCCCACCTATCTTCCGACCATAGACACGACCGAGGAGGACGCCATGAACAGACGCCATTTCATGACCACGACCGCAGCGGCGCTCGGTCTCGGCCCGACGCTGGCCCGCGCTGCCGAAGGAGAGTTCGAAGTGACCCGTACCGACGCCGAATGGAAAGCGATGCTCACCGATCTCGAATACAAGGTGATGCGGGAGGAGGGGACCGAGCGGGCCTTCACCTCGCCCCTGAACGACATCAAGGAGCCGGGAACGTTCCTCTGCAAGGGCTGCGACCTGCCGCTCTATGCCACGGCGCAGAAATTCGACAGCGGCACCGGCTGGCCGAGCTTCTGGGCACCGGTGGACGAGGCGAACGTTGAGACCAAGACCGACCGGTCCTTCTTCATGACCCGGACCGAGGTCCATTGCCGCCGTTGCGGCTCGCATCTCGGACATATCTTCGAGGACGGCCCGCCGCCGACCGGTCTGCGGCACTGCATCAACGGCGTGTCGCTGACCTTCACGCCGGCCTCCGCCTGACCTGACCGTCATCGCGACCGTAAAAGCAGAAAGGCCGTCCGGGTAATTCCGGACGGCCTTCCTCTGGAGCGCCATGCGTGTGGCCCCGCATGACTGGCGGTGAGACTGACTTCAAGGAACCGCCACCCCAGTTTTCCGTGAGTGTGACTCTGCCGGGCTGCTGACCCCCGACGTGAACGGAATATCTGCAGTCTCGCTCTGATCGCCGGGAAAATCTATTGTGGATTTCCCGTAGGGCGGGATTTTGCCGAGCGAAATCCTGCTGCTATTTGAAGTTCCGGCTGTCCTTGAGCTGGTCCCAGGCCCAGACGACCTCTTGCAGCTGTTCTTCCTGGCTGCGGTCGCCGCCGTTCATATCGGGGTGCAACACCTTGATAAGAGCCTTGTATGCCTTGCGCACATCCGCCTTCGACGCCGTGTCCGTGACCTCGAGGATCTCGGCGGCGCGCTTCTCCGTCGGAGGCAGGCGCCGTCCGGAGCTGCCGCCCCGCTTGCCGGGATTGCGTGTGGCGTTCTCGCCCAGAACCTGGTGCGGATCCTCGATGCCGAGCCGCGCCCAGGCGCGGGTTTCGGGATCGCGCCAGTCCTTGGTGCGCCGCTCCCAGACCTTGTCGGTCGTCGCCTGCGCGTTCATCTCGGCTTCGGTTTTGCCGTGGAAGAAGTTCCACTTGAGGTTGTACTCGCGCACATGGTCCTTGCAGAACCAGTAATAGTCATCCAGCACGTCCGGCGCTTTGGGCGCGCGGAACTTGCCCGGCTCGTTGCATCCTTCGTGCTCGCATAACCGCGTCGAGGTCTCCTGCTCGCCGGTCATGCCCCGCCGTCCACGCGGGTTTTTCTTCTTCGCGGACGATACCGACATATCGAATCCGAAGGGGTCTGGCTTGGTCATTGGGAACACCTTTTCGACTCGGACGTGAGAGTTTAGACAATCCCTCGGAAGAGGGTAGGGGGAGGCTCAGAAAAATGTCCCGGACAGATCGGATCGAGGCCGCTTTGCACGCAGTTTTCCAACCCAGCCGGCTCGAGGTTGCCGACGAAAGCGAACGTCACCGCGGCCATGCCGGCTATCAGGAGGGGGGCGAGAGCCATTTCCATGTGGTGATCCGGTCGCCGCGATTCGAGGGGTTGTCCCGGATCGCCCGCCACCGCGCCGTTCACGATGCGTTGGGCCGCGACCTCATGGGCGAGATCCACGCCCTGTCTCTCGATCTCGGCACCTGATCGCGCAGTCCAGCGGCAAACCCTGCGGAAATCGGCCAAGCCGCGGCGCGCGGATCGCTGCGGGCTTGATCTTGATTCCGCGCTCGTGCCTCATTGTGCGTGCAGGGGTTGAACGGCCCGCTGAGATATTTCGCGACAGGAGAGTTTTCATGAGACGGATTGCTGTTTTCGCCCTTTTCGGGCTCGCACTCACCACCACCCCGGCCCTCGCAGGCCCCAAGCTCGAAAAGCTGCCGATTCTGGCGCTTCAGGGCGGCAAGGGCTTCGGAGGCTTCGGCCCCGAGGGCGACAAGCCCGGCAAAGGCGTCACCAACGGCATCATCTCGGCCCGCTCTCCGGTGGCCCAAAGCGTCCTGGGGCGTCTCTTCACCAACGTGATCGCCACCGACGACACCATCGACACCGGCGGGCCGGTCACGACTGTCGCCCGCTAAGCCGGTCGCGTTCCTTGCCAGGCGTCGATGACGGCGCGTAAGACGAGACTACGCCATTTGGGCGTGGTCTTTTTGAGGTATTTGAAATGAAGATATTGTCTCGCGCCGTCAGCAGCGTGTTCGTGTTGGCGCTGCCCTTGGCTGCACATGCCCAAAGCGCCGAACCGCTGCCACAGGTACCGCTTCAGGCCGTTCCGGGTGGGCTGGGGATGCTCGTTTTCGGGGCAACATTCTCCGGTCTGGGCGAGAACAACACGCGCGGGCGCCTTTCTGCAGGCGGAGGTCCAGCGAAAGAGCTGATCGATATCGGGGCCGAGGTCATCGCGCCGGATGAGACCCTTGGCACCGCCATTTATACAGGGGTCTTCTGGTAATCCGCTTATTGCCCCGCCGCGCTGTCCTTCCGGGCCGCGGCGCGGGCCTTGAGGATGCTCGAGAGGTCTCGCACCAGCTCTGTCCCTTCGACGCCATTGTCGCCTGCGCTGCGCGGAGCGGGGCTCTCGTCGGGCGTCCTCTCTTCCGGGGGGCCGTCGTCCGAGGACTGGAGGGATGGTGCTTGGTCGTCCGGATCAGGCGTTTGATCGGCCTCGCCGTCGGAGCTTTCCTCGGTCGGTGTGGACGAAGGGGCATCGGATCCGGCAGCGGCGTCCTCGTCATCGACGTCTTTGGCGGAATCAGACGACGTTTTCAGAAACGATGGCGCAGGCTCGGCGGGTGCGTCATCCGGTGATGCGTCGCGCACAGGCGCAGCGGCCCCGACCGCAGCGGTGCGTCCCGACCCGCGCTCGGGGGCCGCGAGAAGCCGCGGCTCGAACTCCGACAAAGACCCCGCCTTGGCGCGGCGAAACACGAGGACCGTGCGCCAGACGGTGATCGAGGAGGTCAGGCCCGAGCGTTCCTCGGATGGCAGCGTCTCGGCGCGGAGATACTCCCAGCCCTCGGACGCCATGTCGTTCATGAGATGCTCGATGGCGAAGGCGAAGCGGCCCTCGGCGCCGCGCACGCCCTTGGCCTTCTCGCCCTTCGCGGGCGCTGGCAGAACCTTGTACTCGTAAGACGCCATCGCATCCGCGCCACGTTGCCCACAGTCTCAGGCAAATGGTTAACGGATCGGGGCGGAGGGCGCGAGGGTTTATGCCGTCCGACGCGCCCGGAGGTCATCCGGGCGCGTCGGAAAAGCTCACAATCCGAGCTTCTGGGCCACCAGGTCGTTCACGGCCTTGGGGTTGGCCTTGCCGCCAGTCGCCTTCATCACCTGGCCCACGAACCAGCCCGCGAGCTTCGGGTTGGCCTTGGCCTTCTCGACCTGCGCCGGGTTGGCGGCGATCACTTCGTCCACCGCGGCCTCGATGGCGCCGGTATCGGTGACCTGCTTCAGGCCCTTGTCCTCGACGATCTGCGCCGGGTCGCCGCCTTCGGAATAGACGATCTCGAAGACGTCCTTGGCGATCTTGCCCGAGATGTCGCCCGACTTGATCAGCTTGACGATGCCCGCCAGCTGCTCGGGGCTGACAGGGCTGTCGCCGATCTCGCGGTCGTCCTTTTTCAGGCGGCCGAAGAGCTCGTTGATGACCCAGTTCGCGGCCATCTTGCCGTCGCCCGCCTGGCCCGCGACTGCCTCGAAATAGGCGGCGTTCTGGGTGTCGGCGGTCAACACGCCCGCGTCGTATTCGCTGAGGCCGAACTCGGTCACGAACCGCGCCTTCTTGGCGTCCGGAAGCTCCGGAAGCGAGGCCGCGATCTCGTCGACCCAGGCCTGTTCGATCTCCAGGGGCAGGAGGTCGGGGCAGGGGAAGTAGCGGTAATCATGCGCCTCTTCCTTGGACCGCATCGACCGCGTCTCGCCCTTGTCGGGATCGTAGAGCCGGGTCTCCTGCACCACCTCGCCACCGGCCTCGAGGATGCCGATCTGGCGGCGCGCCTCGTGATCGATGGCCTGCTGGATGAACCGCATGGAGTTCATGTTCTTGATCTCGCAGCGGGTGCCGAGATGGCCGAAATCCTGCGTTTCCTGGTATTTCTCGTAGGCGCCGGGGCGGCAGACCGACACGTTCACATCCGCGCGCAGGTTGCCGTTCTGCATGTTGCCGTCGCAGGTGCCGAGATAGCGCAGGATCTGGCGCAGCTTGGCGACATAGGCCGCGGCCTCCTCGGGACCGCGGATATCGGGGCGCGACACGATCTCCATCAGCGCGACGCCGGTGCGGTTGAGGTCCACGAAGCTCATCGCCGGGTCCATGTCGTGGATCGACTTGCCCGCGTCCTGTTCGACATGGATGCGCTCGATCCGGACCTTGCGCGCGATCCCCGGCTCCATGTCCACGATCACCTCGCCCTCGCCGACGAGCGGATGGTAGAGCTGGCTGATCTGGTAGCCCTGCGGCAGGTCGGGGTAGAAGTAGTTTTTGCGGTCGAAGGCCGAGACCAGATTGATCTGCGCCTTGAGCCCGAGCCCGGTGCGCACTGCCTGTTCGATGCAATATTCGTTGATCACCGGCAGCATGCCCGGCATGGCCGCGTCGACGAAGGAGACGTTCGAGTTGGGCTCGGCGCCGAACTTCGTCGAGGCGCCGGAAAAGAGCTTGGCCTGGCTTGCGACCTGGGCATGGATCTCCATGCCGATGACCAGCTCCCATTCGTATTTCGCGCCCGAGATTACCTTGGGCTTGGGGGGCTCGAAGCTCAGATCCAGCATGCCATATGTCCTTGTCCCGGAGGGTCGGGCACGGTCATAGGCCAGCGCCCCGAGCGGGGCAAGGGGAGGGGTCAGCCCGCGGCGAGTAGCCTGCAGCCGGACGCGTCGAAACTGAGCTTGCGGCCCGCGGCGAGGTCGGCGGCGAAGTGACGGCGCAAGGCCCGGAAGGCCGAGCTTTCGCCGAAGCGCTCCGGCGCCGGCGAGGGACGGCGCCCTGTGGCGGTCGCGGCCTCGACCCAGGCCGAGGGCTGCAGCTCGCGCAGGTGGTCGCGCACGATCCAGTCGAAGGCATCGAGGATGCGCGCGCGCGCCGTGTCCTGACGGCCGAGCCGCCGGGCGGGCGGCGCCGTGCGCGCGGCCAGGAGATTGACCAGGTATTGCTCGGAGGAGCGGTCGAGAATGTCGTGCAAGCCTTCGATGAAGAACTCGGCATCGACGACGCGGAAGCATTCCTCGTCTTCGGCGAGCGCGTCGAGATAGGTCCAGGCATAGGCGCCAGCGCCCCAGATATCGGTGGTGCGGTGGGCGGTCCGCCGGGCCTGCGTCTCGAGCGCACCGTAGCTGCCGAAATGGCGGGGCAGGAGGGCGCGGCCCAGGGCACGGGGATGGCGCGGGTTGCGCGGATCGAGGTCGATCAGGTCCTCGTAATCGTCGGCCACGCGCGCGGCGGGCGAGCGCGAGGCGGACAGGAGATTGCAGCGCAGCTCCGCCAGCGCGGGCGAATCGGCCTCGATCGGATCGAAGCGTTCGGCAAAGCGGCGCGCGGCGCCCAGATGCGCGGCGGCCGCGGCCCGGCGCGCGGGCGAGAGGCGCCGATCGGGATCGCCGAGCCAGAGACGCGCGATTTCCAGATGCGCCTGCGCGGCGACGAGCACCACCGGGTATTCGCCGGGGAAGGTGTCGATCGTGTAGGTCAGATCCTCGAGCGCCGACCAGGCGCCCGCAGCATCGCCCGCGGCGGCGCGTTCACCGGCCTGTCCCACCGCGTCCGCGGCGGCCCCTTCGGCCAGGAACCCCGCGACGGACCGGCCCGAGGGCGTTGTTGCGCGGCTCGCGTCGCTCCGGCGGATCAGGGTGCAGAACTCTTCCCACGCCTCCTGGCGCGCAAGATGGCGGCCCTGGTTGGTCAGCGATCCCCCGAGCGAGGCGTCGCGGCTGAGCGTGCAGACCGGGATCGAGATGTTCTCGATCGCGGGGCCGACCAGGGACGCGGCGCGCACCGCGTGGCGGCTGGCGGCAAAGAGCCGGGCCGAGAATTTCTCGGTCTCGGCGCTGTCGGGAGCGGAGGAGGAGGAGGGCGTGAACATGGTTTAGAAGATCATGCGGTTTTCTGGCGCATTTGAGGCGCAATCGGTGCCGCCTCGGGACCTTTGTCAGGCGGGCCGCCCACGGCGTTAACGACCGGTAAATATCCGCCGATCACGGCCCCGTCCGGAGCAGCGTTTTGCCCGGCGACGCGCTGCGCGCTTGCCAAAAAGGCCCGCTCTGCGGCACTCTGTCCGTCATGCGCTCGCTCCTGCTGCCGATCACGCTTGCCCTTGGACTGGCCCTGCCGGTCCATGCCGCGACCCACGACCCTGCCCAGGACCCGGTCCGGTCGGTGTCGATCAATCCCGAGGCGCGGGTCTCGCGGCTTGCCGTCTCGGCGTCGCTCCGGCCCGAGGCGCGCGACCTGATCATCCCCGAGGGCCGCTGGGGCACCGGCGGGCGGGGCATGGCCTGGTCGCAGGCGGCGGTCGCGGCGCTCCGCGCCCATGCCAGTCCGCTGACCGATTTCGTGCCCGCGGATATCGATTCCTGGTGCCCCGGGTACCGCTCGGCCGACCGCAGCGGGCGCGAGGCGTTCTGGATCGCGCTGATCTCCTCGCTCGCCAAGCATGAGAGCACCTTCCGCCCCACCGTCGTGGGCGGCGGCGGGCGCTGGTACGGGCTCTTGCAGATCCTGCCCTCGACCGCGCGCAGCTACGGTTGCCGCGCCCGCACCGGCGACGCGCTGAAGAGCGGGGCGGCGAATATCGCCTGCGGTCTCAGGATCATGTCGAAGACGGTGCGCCGCGACGGCGTCATCAGCCGCGGCATGCGCGGTGTCGCCGCCGACTGGGGCCCGTTCCACAACCGGCGCAAGCGGGGAGACATGCTGGCCTATGTCCAGGACCAGCCGTTCTGCAAACGGCTGCCGTCGGGCCTGCGCCCGGTGGCGCGGGCGCATCCGTTCGTTCCGCCTGCCGATGCGCTCAAGGACCTCATCCCGGCGCAGCCGGAGGTCAGCGAGATCATCACCGAAGAGGGCTGAGCGCGCCCTTGGTCAGACGGTCTTGGTGGATTTGAGCCAGGATGGGCGGCGCGAGGCATCGAGCAGCGACACCGCCGGAGCCTTCCGACCGCCCAGGGCCAGCGTCGCGCGGCGCAGCATCTCGATCCCGTCATCGGATTTCTGCGGCAGCGCCTTGGCCGAGATCGGCTCGCCCACGGTGATGCGATAGGGCTGGCGCCCCTTGTTCAGCATCTCGTGGAAGAGCGTGATGTCCCGGAGCGTCGCGTGCAGGAAATCGAAGAGGTAGAAGAGCACCGAGTTCCGCGCCCGGATATTGAGCGGGATCACCGGCAGATCGTATTTCCGCGCGATCATCGCCGCCGAGGCCATCCACGGCCGCTCATGCAGGCTCAGGCCGCGGCGTTTCGCGAGCCGCCCCGACGGGAAGATGATCCCGAGACGTCCGTCCTCGACCGCCTGGCGGGTATAGGCCATCGTCTCGCGCGTCTTGCCGTGGCTGCGCTTTTCCTGCCGCCATTCGACCGGAGCGATCATGTCATGCATCTGCGGCAGCACGCGCAGGATGTCGTGATTGGCGAAGAAGTAGAGGTCGGGCCGGATCTCGTGCAGCAAGTGGAACAGCATGATCCCGTCGGCGATGCCGGTCGGATGGTTGCAGACCACCAGCGCCGGACCTTGGCGCGGGATGTTCTCGAGCCCCGTCGCGCGCACGTCGCGCGCCAGCATGTCCGCCATGGTCCGCATCAGCTCGGCCGAGGGAAGCGGCTCGACCTGGCGCCCGATCTCGAGCGTGCGCTCGTATCCGAGCATCGCGTTCAGCGCGGCGCGGGCGTAGCGGGTGCCGGGCCGACCGGCGAAGAGCCAGGGGGCGCGTTCCTCGATCAGCGGGTCGATGCGGTCCTTCATGCGCGGGCTCTCTGACAGTGGCTCCGTCCTAGTCATGCCAGATGACATGGCCGTGACGCAAAGGGAAGTGCCCCGAGGGGCCGCTTGTGGCGGTCGTGCGCCGAACCCGGCGCGCGACAGTAGCTTGAATTAACGCCTGAAACTGCGCCTTGGTTCCCGATTTTCCGCATCGGGCGTTCAGCCCAGAAGCCGCGTCACCATCTCGGTCACGTCGCGGCTGAGGCCGTCGGTCGCCGCGATCCGCTCCATCGCGGCGCGGATTTTCTCCTGCCTTTGGGAATCGTAGCGCCGCCAGGTCTGGAAGGCCGAGCACATGCGCGCCGCCGTCTGGGGGTTCTTCGCATCGAGCCGGATCAGCCAATCGGCCAGAAGATCGTAGCTCGCCCCGTCGCCGCGATGGAAAGCCGCGTGGTTGGCCACGAGCGCGCCGAAGACCGCGCGGAAGCGGTTGGGGTTCTTCCAGTCGAAGCCCGGGTGTTCGGTCAACTCGGCGGCGCGCTCCGGCGCGTGCTGGGGCGGGGCATAGGCGATCTGCACGCCGAACCATTTGTCCATCACCAACCGGTCGTGCCGCCACTGGTCCTCGAACGCGGCGAGCGCGTCCTCTGCGACGCCAGCCGTGATCAGGCAGGTCAGCGCCGAGAGCTGCAGCGTCATGTTGTCCGCCGAGGCATAGACCGCCCGCGCCGCCGTGCCGCCGTCAAAGCGGCTCTGCATGGCCAGAACCGCCGCGCCGAGCGCGCGTTTGCCGGCCTGCTCGGCATCCGGGCTGAAGGGCGCGTCGACCCGGGTCTCGGCGGCGAGCGCGGGAAGCTGCGCCTGCCAGAGCTCGGCGCGCGCGTTGCGATGCTCCTCGACCGCCGACCAGATCAGGTCGGGGTCCGGCGTGACGCCACGCTCGTGGAGCGCCTGCGCCAGTTCCGACTGCGAGGGCAGGTTCAGAAGCAGCGCGCGATAGGCGGGATCGAGCGCCGGGTCCCGGATGACCCCCAGAAGCGCCGTCAGCCAGCTCCGGTCGGGCCCTTCGTTCGGATCGGTGATCATCGTCAGAAGCGAGCTCTGCGCCAGCGCGCGATTGGCTTCCCAGCGGTTGAACGGGTCGCTGTCGTGATCGAGGAGGAAGATCCGCTCCTCGCGGCTCGTCTCGCGCTCGAGGACCACCGGGGCCGAGAACCCGCGCAGGATCGAGGGCACGGGCCGCGTCGCCATGTTGGGGAACTCGAAGCTCTGCGTCGCTTCGGTCATCTCCAGAAGCGTGGTCGGCAGCACCTCGTGCCCGTTCGGACCGATAAGCCCGACCGCGATCGGCAGCACCTGCGGGAGCTTCTCGTCCTGGTCGGGGGTGGGGGGCGTTTCCTGGGTGAAGGTCAGACGGTAGGTGCCGTTCTCGAAGGTCTCGTCCACCTTGAGGCGCGGCGTTCCGGATTGCGAATACCAGCGCTTGAATTGGGACAGGTCGCGCCCGGTGACATCCTCGAACACCTTGAGCCAGTCCTCGATCGTGCAGGCCTGACCGTCATGCCGGTCGAAATAGAGATCGAGCGCCTCGGCATAGGCGGCATCGCCGACGAGACGCTTCAGCATCCCGATCACCTCGGCGCCTTTCTCGTAGACGGTCGCGGTATAGAAATTGTTGATCTCCTGGAAGCTCTCGGGCCGCACGGGGTGGCTGAGCGGGCCCTGATCCTCAGGGAACTGGCGCGCGCGCAGGTCGATCACGTCGCCGATCCGCTTCACCGGGGCCGAGCGCATGTCCGAGGTGAACTGGCTGTCGCGGAACACCGTCAGCCCTTCCTTCAGACAGAGCTGGAACCAGTCGCGGCAGGTGATCCGGTTGCCGGTCCAGTTGTGGAAATACTCATGCGCGATGATCGCCTCGATGCGCTCGAAATTCGCGTCGGTCGAGGTCTCGGGCGAGGCGAGCACGGCGGCGGAGTTGAAAATGTTCAACCCCTTGTTCTCCATCGCGCCCATATTGAAGTCATCGACCGCGACGATGTTGAAGATGTCCAGATCGTACTCGCGCCCGTAGACATCCTCGTCCCAGCGCATCGAGCGTTTCAGCGCCTCCATCCCGAAGGCGCATTTGCCCTCGTCGCCGGGCCGAACCCAGAGGTTCAATTCCACCTCCCGGCCCGACCGCGTTGTGAAGCGATCCGCATGTGCCACCAGATCGCCCGAGACCAGCGCGAAGAGATAGGCCGGTTTCGGCCAGGGATCGTGCCAGCGCGCCTGGCCCTCGGGCGCCTCGAGCGGGTTGCCGTTCGACAGCTTCACCGGGAGAGGGCCACGGATGGTGACGTCGAAGACCGCCATCACGTCGGGGCGGTCGGGATAGTAGGTGATCTTGCGGAAGCCCTCGGCCTCGCATTGCGTGCAATACATGCCGTTCGACATGTAGAGCCCCTCGAGCGCGGTGTTGGTCTCGGGCGAGATCTCGACCTCGGCCTCGAAGGTGAAGGGCGCATCGGGCGCGTCCAGCCGCAACCCGGTCTCGCTCAATTCCGGAGTCACGGGCTGGCCGTCGATGGCGCAGGAGATCAGGGTCAGCTCTTCCCCGTCCAGGAAAAAGGTCCGGTCCGTCGCCTCGGGATTGGGCGCGAAGCGGATCGTCGAGGTCACCCGCGTCGCCGTCGGGTGAAGATCGAACACCAGCGCGACGCTTTCAACAACGTATCCGAACGGTTTGTAATCCTTGAGATAGATCGTCTGCGGGCTGGCATCCTTCACGGGCGGACCTCCTGTCGGAAACGTGATGCTGCGTTGCGGAAACTCCGGGAACTCTCCGCTTCCCTGGGGTGTTACGCCCCCAACGACGCGGCGGCAACCTCGCTCGCCCGAGCATGGAGCCCCACCCGCATTTCGAACAGAGATTGAAAGGAAGGACTATGTCCGCACCCGACACAAATACCGGCACCCAGGAAAAACGCCACGCCCCCTCGCTTTTCGGCATCAAGGCGTCCCTGACCTACGGCCTCGTGCTGCTTGCGGCGTTTGTCGCCTATGTCTTCTTCGCCTCCGGCGACAGCAGCGAGACGGCCCCCGAGGGCGGCAGCGCGCTTGAGGGATACGAGTCCCAGAACTACGAGCCCGGCGGCAACTCCACCGGATCGGTCTCGGGCCAGCCCGACCAGTAAGCGCCTTGCCCAAGGCCACGAAGAAATCGGACCTGCCGCACAAGACCTGCCCGGTTTGCGGCAGGCCTTTTGCGTGGCGCCGGAAATGGGCGCGCGATTGGGACAGCGTGATCTACTGCTCCGAGCGCTGCCGCCGTCAGAAGGGCAGCATTCCGCTCTCCGACAAGAAAGAGTTTCGCGCCGCCGGCCATTGACGAATGGCGGCGAATTTCGCTCCCTGACTTGACCTTTGCATGCAAGCGCACACCGTTGCAGCAAAGACGAACGAGGGGAGTCCGCCATGTCAGACCGCATCGACCGCAACGGCCTTCAGGTCGCGCCCGAGCTTCTGTCCTTTCTCGAGACCGAAGCGCTGCCGGGAACGGGCGTCGAGCCCGAGGCTTTCTGGTCCGCATTATCGGAACTCGCGCATGGCCGCGCCGCGCGTAATGCCGAGCTGCTCGGGATCCGCGAGAGCCTGCAGAAACAGATCGACGATTGGCACCTGAAGCGCCGCAACCAGCCGCATGACCACGCGGCCTATCGCGGCTTTCTCGAAGAGATCGGCTATCTTCTGCCCGAGGGCGAGGCCTTCGAGATCGAGACCGAGAACACCGATCCCGAGATCGCGCTGGTGCCCGGCCCGCAGCTTGTCGTGCCGATCACCAATGCGCGCTACGCGCTCAACGCCGCGAACGCGCGCTGGGGCTCGCTCTATGACGGGCTCTACGGCACCGATGCCATGGGCACACCGCCGCCGCCAGGCGGCTACGATCGCGGGCGCGGGGCGCGGGTGGTGGCCCGTGCGCGGGTCTTCCTTGACGAGGCCTTCCCGATCGAGGGCGGCAGCCACGCCGATGCGCGCCGCTACCACATCCACAAGGGCGCGCTCCTCGTCGACGACATGCCGCTCGCGAGCCCCGAGAAGTTCATCGGCTTCCGCGGCCATCCCAAGGCGCCCGAGGCGGTTCTCCTGCGCAACAATGGCCTGCATGTCGAACTGGTCTTCGACCGCACCCATCCGATCGGCAGCCGCGACCAGTGCGGGCTTGCGGATGTGCGGCTCGAAAGCGCGGTCTCGGCGATCATGGATTGCGAGGATTCCGTCGCCTGTGTCGATGCCGAGGACAAGGCGCAGGCCTATCGCAACTGGCTCGGGCTGATGAAGGGCGACCTGTCGGAGACCTTCGAGAAGGGCGGCGAGAGCGTGACCCGCGCCCTGAGCCCCGATCTCGTCTACACCGCGCCCGATGGCGAGGGCGAGGTCCGCGTCAAGGGCCGGGCGCTCATGCTGGTGCGCAATGTCGGCCACCTGATGACGAACCCCGCGATCCTGCTCAAGGACGGCTCCGAGATCTACGAGGGCCTGATGGACGCGATGATCACGACGATGATCGCGCTCCACGACCTCAAGAAGACCGAAGGGCCGCGCAACTCGGTCTGCGGCTCGGTCTATGTCGTGAAGCCCAAGATGCACGGCCCCGAGGAGGTCGCCTTTACCGACGCGATCTTCTCCGAGGTCGAGATGGCGCTGGGCCTGCCCGCGAACACCGTCAAGATCGGCATCATGGACGAGGAGCGCCGCACCTCGGTCAATCTCAAGGAATGCATCCGCGCCGCCAAATCGCGGGTGGCCTTCATCAATACCGGCTTCCTCGACCGCACCGGCGACGAGATCCACACCTCGATGGAGGCCGGGCCCTTCAGCCGCAAGGATTTCATCAAGCGCAAGGCCTGGATCGGCGGCTACGAGAACCGCAATGTCGATATCGGTCTGGAATGCGGGCTCTCGGGCAAGGCGCAGATCGGCAAGGGCATGTGGGCCATGCCCGACAAGATGGCGGCGATGCTCGAAGCCAAGATCGAGCACCCGAAGGCCGGCGCGAACTGCGCCTGGGTGCCCTCGCCAACCGCCGCGACGCTGCACGCGCTGCACTATCACCGCGTCGACGTGATGGCGGTGCAGGAGCGGCTGCGCAAGGGCGGCCGCCGGGCGCATGTCGACACCCTTCTCGACATCCCGCTCGCCACGTTCCAGGCCTGGACCGACGCCGAGATCACCCGCGAGGTCGAGAACAACGCCCAGGGCATCCTCGGCTATGTCGTGCGCTGGATCGACCAGGGCGTCGGCTGCTCGAAAGTGCCCGATATCAACGATGTGGGCCTTATGGAGGACCGTGCGACCTGCCGGATCTCGGCACAGCACATCGCCAACTGGCTGCATCACGGGGTCATCTCCGAGGACGAGACGCGCGCCATCCTCGAACGCATGGCCAAGGTCGTGGACGGTCAGAACGAAGGCGATCCGGCCTATCGCCCGATGGCGCCGGACTTCGACGGCATCGCCTTCCAGGCGGCCTCCGAGCTGGTCTTCGAGGGGCGCGCGCAGCCTTCGGGCTATACCGAGCCGGTGCTGCACCGCCGCCGGTTGGAGCTGAAAGCGGCCTCCTGAGGCCGCGCCCGCTCGCGGCGCCGGGGACGACCCGGCGCGCACAAAACTTCTGGAGGAGCCCGAGATGGCCGGATTGTCGCTCAGACGCGCCCGCATGATCATTCGCAAGACCCTGGATCACGGCAAGGAGACGGGAATGAAGCCGCTCTCCGTGATCGTGCTCGACACCGGCGGCCATGTGCAGGCCTTCGAGCGCAGCGACGGTGCCAGCCCGGGCCGGTTCCAGATCGCGTATGGCAAGGCCTATGGCGCGGTGATGCTCGGCATGGCCGGGACCGCGCAGATGCAACGCGCCGAGGCGCAGGCCTATTTCATCGCCTGTGCCAACGGCGCCTACCAGGGCGCGCTGATCCCGGTGCCGGGCGGCGTTCTGGTCCGCGACGCGAAGGGCGTGCTTCTGGGCGCGGTCGGCGTCACCGGCGATAGCTCGGACAACGACGCCGCCGCGGCCAAAGCCGGGATCGAAGCGGTGGGCCTGACCGCCGAGATCTGAGCGCTGCCGCCGAATTGGGCGGCACGGCCCGATCGTGGCAGGCCTGCGTCTGCGCAGGGCGTCCCTGCGTCGCAGCCGCTTTTCCCGGCGGCGGCGATAGCCTATCTTTGGGGTCAGGCAAGGCAGGAGAAGGCTAATTATGGCACGTCCGGTCGTTGGCATCGTGACCAACATGCACCTCATTAACGACCAGTATCCGGCCCATGCGGGCGGGACGATGCTGACCGAGGCCATCGCGCGGGTCTCCGACTGTTTCCCGCTTCTCGTGCCCGCCGATCCGACCCTCGTGCCGCTGAACGAGCTTCTGGATACCTGCGACGGGTTCCTGCTGCCCGGTGGCCGCCCCAACGTCCACCCCGAGGAATACGGCGAGCCCGAGACCGAGGCGCATGGCGCCTTCGACCGCGATCGCGACCGGCTGGTGCTGCCGCTGGTGCGGGCCTGCGTCGAGCGCGGCCAGCCGATCTTCGGCGTCTGCCGGGGCTTTCAGGAGATGAACGTGGCGATGGGCGGCTCGCTCCATCCGGAGATCCGCGATCTTCCGGGCCGCATGAACCACCGGATGCCCCCTGACGGGACGCTCGAAGAGAAATTCGCGCTGCGCCACACCGTCACCGTGACCGAGGGCGGACCCTTCCACCGGGTCTTCGGCGCGACCGAGGTGCTGACCAACACGCTGCACGGGCAGGGGATCAAGACCGCCGGTCCGCGCGTGGTGATCGACGGGCACGCGCCCGATGGCACGCCCGAGGCCACCTATGTGCAGGGCGCGCCCGGATTTACCCTTGCGGTGCAATGGCATCCCGAATGGGAGGCCCATAGCGACCCGACCTCGAAACCGCTGTTCGAGGCGTTTGGGGACGCCGTCCGCGACTGGTCGGCGGGCCGCCGCGCGCCGGGTCTCAAGAGCGCCTGACCGCCGCCGCGCGGCGCGGTCTCGCCGCCTTGGCCGAGATCTGCGTCATCCGCATCAGCCCCATCAGCGCCGTCGCCTCGTGCTCCTTCAGGCAGTGCCGCGCCGCCGGACCGTGTCCCAGACCGCCGCCCTCGACGAGCCCGAGCGCTGCGCGCAGGCGCGTGCGATCCTCGGCGCTCAGGATGCCCATGCTGCGCTCGACCGCGTGGAAGCTCTCCACCTCCGCGCCTTCGGCACAGACGACATGGTGACGGTCAAAGGCCACATGCATGTAGCAGACGCGGTCGAACGGCTCGGCCTGGATTGTCGTGCCGTTGACCAGATGTTTCGCCGCGACCAGCACCTCATGCGTGCCGAAGAGCATCTCGCAGAACGGCCCGCGGACCAGGACCCGGTGCTGCGGCGACACCCGCAGCGTCCGTGTCAGCCCCGGCAAGGCGCCGGCCTCGAAGCGGATGGGCGCGACGTCGCCGGTGCCCTCGACCGTGGTCGATCCGATCCAGCGCACCGGCTGCAGCCCGCCATCCGCGGTCTCGACCAGATCGCCCGCGCGCAGGTTCTCGATCCGGCGGTAGCCGCGGTCGGTCAGGAGGCGGGTGCCCGGTGTGAAGCAGACCACCTCGTCGATATTCGAGAAGGTGACGACGGTGCCGTCATACATCGTCACCGTGCCCGAGCGCTCGCCCGAGCCGTCCTCGGTGTAGACCATCGTGCCGCGGTCGGCGACGCCCGCGAGGTCGAGGATGTCGCCGCCGGTCTGGCCCGTGGTGCCGCCGTCGATGGTGATCGTGCCGGTCGAGCTCTCGCCCAGTTCCGCCAGCGAGATCACGTCGTCGCCGTCTCCGCCCGAGACGCTGTCGCCCTCGGCGGCGATGATCGTGTCGTTGCCCGCATCGCCCAGGAGGGTGTCCGCGCCGGTGCCGCCGGAGATAAAATCGTCGCCGTCACCGCCGGTGACGCTGTCCGCGCCGCCGCCGCCGAGGATCGAGTCGGCGCCAGTGCCGCCGTCGAGCGTGTCCGACCCGCCCCGACCATCGAGCGTGTCGTCGCCCGCGCCGCCGTAGAAGACGTTGGTCCAGTCCGCGCCTTCGCCGTCGTAACCGCTCAGGCTGTCGTTGAACTCGGAGCCGATGATGCCGTCGAGCCCGCCCCCGGTGACGTCGCCCTCGGCATGGCCGCCGCTGAACGTGCCCGCGGCCAGATCGACCGTGACGCCCGCATCCGACCCGGCATAGGAAGCATAATCCATGCCGCTGCCACCGGTCAGCGTGTCGGCCCCGGTGCCGCCTTCGAGCGTATCGTTGCCGGTGCCGCCATCAAGCGAATCCGCGCCGTCGCCCCCGATGAGGCTGTCATCGTCGGCGCCGCCCATCAGCGTGTCGTTGCCAAGCTCGCCGTACAGCGTGTCGGCCCCGGCATCGCCGCTCAGCCAATCGGCCCCGTCGCCGCCGAACAGACTGTCGGCATCGTCGCCGCCCGAGAGCGTGTCATTGCCGCGCTCACCGAAAAGCGTGTCCGCGCCGGTCCCGCCGGTCAGCGAATCCGCGCCCTCGGGCTGAGCGACCGCGTCGAACTGGATGTCGGTCAGCGTGATCGCCTGGGTCAGCGTGTCGCCGTTGCCGTAGCTGACCTCGATCCGCGACACCGGACCGGCGATGGTGACCAGGACCGAGCTTTGCGCATCGGCCGAGGTGTCGTTGCCCTCGGCTGCGGTGATCGTGTCGCCGGTCACCGTGTCGGCGCCCGCGGGTGTCAGCGTCACCGCGACCGGGTTTCCGTCCGCGTCATAAGCCTTGACGGTAATGATATCGACATGGTTGCCCGCAACCGCGTCGACCTCGTTGATCCGGAACCGGACGTTCTCGACCTCGTCGCGGACGCCGCCTTCGGAGCTTGCGGAAAAGTCGATCCGCGTGGTCGAGGTCGCGCCGTCGCCGTTGCCGTAGAGAAAGACCGCCGAGTTCTGGCTGAAGGTCTCGCCCGCGGCCCGGTACTGGGTGTCGCTGGTCTCGATGTTGAAGGTGGGCGCGTTGTCGCCGTCATTGATGAAGCTGACCGCGACGTCGATCAGGCCGGTGTCCTGGGTGAAGCCCGCCGAAACGTCGGCGCCGTCCGCGCCCTGCAGCGACCAGTTGAGATCCTGCGCGGTGGTGGCCGGATCGGAATAGGTGCCGTAATCGCCGTAGAGAAGGTCGTTGCCCTCGCCGCCGTCGATGGTGTCCGAGCCGAGCCCGCCGATGACCGTGTCGTTCCCGGCGCCCGCCGCGATCACGTCGTCCGGCGCGTCCCGGTAAAGATCGACCTGCTCGAGCTCGCCATCGACATAATCGGGGTCGATCAGGTCGTCGCCCGCGGTGCCGTCGACGACGCCGTTGGCCTCGACGTAATCGGCATAGGTGAAGGTCGCGTCGCCCGCGCTGGCATTCGACGCGGTATCGAGCGCGTTGACCGTGTAGGTCCGCCCCTCGATCAGCGGAATTTCCGACAGCGTGTAGAGACCCGCGGCACCGCCGGTCTCGACGTCGAACTGGGCGATCTGGAACGTGAGACCCGAGACGGTGTCGGTCACCGTCCAGATCATCTCGGCGTCGACGCTCGTGCCGGTCGAGGTGGACGCACCGATGGTGACATCGGCGAAGGCGGCTTCGCTGCCGCCACCGTTGTCGTCTTCGAGCGTCAGGCCATCAATGCCTGCGCCGTTATCGGTAATCGTCGCGATCCCGTCGTAGGTACGGGAACCCGACCAGACAAAACTCGATCCCGCCCCGCCCATGAGCGACGAAGGATTGAGTGCGTAAAAACGCACCTGGTAGACCGGCATTCTGCCATCCTCAAAATCCCGCCGCCGGGTCCGTCGTTGCGGAGGCCGCGGGGTTGCACACTTAGTCGGTCTTTTGCCGACCTTGCTGCAATTTTCTAAAAGTCGAGATGGACGAGATCAGGGCAAAATCGGGACAAATGTCATCAAAATGGACATAAACCCTGATGAAATCTTACCGTAACTTTTCGTTAACCTTTTGAATTTTCGGCAAAGGCTACCGAGCGGTTGAGCGGCAGCGAGCGTATTCGCGTTTGCGTCAGGGAAAAAATCGCGTTGGCCAGGGCAGGGGCCGCCGGGGGCAGTCCCGGCTCGCCGATTCCCGACGGCGCGTCGCCGTTTTCAAGAATGCGCACCTCCAGCTCGGGCGCCTGCGGCAGGCGCATGAGGCGGTAGCGGTCGTAATTCGCTTCCTGTGCGATGCCGTCCTCGAAGGTGACTTCCTCACCTATGCCCGCCGAAAGGCCCATGAGGCAGCCGCCCTCCATCTGCGCGGTGATGATGCCCGGGTCGAGCGAGATGCCCGGGTCGCAGGCGATCCAGGCGCGGGTGACCGCGATGGCCTCGCCGCGCCGCGTCACCTCGACCACCTGCGCGACCGGTGTGCCGAAGGACCGGCAGAAGGCGACGCCCTTCGCGGTGCCCTCGGGGTTTGCATCGCCCCAGCCCGACATCTCGGCCACCGCCTCCAGCACCGCGGCAGAGGGCGGGTGGCTGCTGCGCAGCATCTCCAGCCGGAAGGCGAGCGGGTCCGCGCCCGCCGCATGGGCCAGCTCGTCGACGAAGCTTTCGAGGAAGAACGCGTTGTGGGAGTTGCCGACCGACCGCCAGAAGCCCACCGGGATCGGAAGATCGGCGAGGTAGCCGCGCGCGCGATAGGACGGGATCGCGTAGGGCTGGTCGTAAAGCCCCTCGACCGACACCGCGTCGGGGCCGGCTGCGGACAGGCCGGTCAGCCGGGTGACGATCTGGCGCGTGCAGGAGATCGTGGCCATCCGCGCATCCAGAAGCACCGGCGCGCCGTCCTGAACCGCACCGCGCATCCGCGCGACCGCGCCCGGGCGGAACGCATCGTGGCGGATGTCCTCCTCGCGGCTCCAGACCGTCTGCACGGGCACACCCGGCAGCGCCATCGCCACCCGTGTCGCCAGCACCGCCGCATCGACCTCCGCCCGCCGTCCGAAGCCGCCGCCCATCGGCAGCACGTTCACCGTCACCGCCTCGGTCTCGAGCCCCGCCGCATCGGCGCAGAGCGCGCGTGCGAAAAGCGGGGCCTGCGTCCCGACCCAGACCTCGAGCTGGTCGTCCCCAAAGCGCGCGGTGGCGTTCATCGGCTCCATCGTGGCATGTGCGAGGAAGGGCGCGCGGTATTCGGCCTCGATCTCGACCGCCGTCCCGACCAAGTCCCCCTCCGCGTCGCCATCGTCCCGGAGCGTCGCGTTCGGCTCGGTCTCGAACGCCTCGGCGATCGCATCGAAGAGGCCTTGGGTCGTCGCGGGGTAGGGGGCGTCCTCCCACTCGATCTCGACAGCCTCCGCGGCGCGCATCGCCAGCCAGCTGTTCCGGGCGATCACCGCGATGCCGGTGCCGAGATCGACCACCTTCTCGACGCCGGTCATGGCGAGAGCGGCGCTGTCGTCGAAGCCGCGCATCCCGCCGCCCTGCCTCGGGTTCATGCGCACCGTCGCGAAGCGCATGCCGTCGAGCCTGAGATCCATGCCATAGACCGTCCGCCCCTGAACCTTGTCGGGCACATCGAGCCGCGGTTGCGCATGGCCCAGAAGGCGCCAGTCGCTCCGGGGTTTCAGCGCGACGGCGCGGGGCTCCAACTCCGCGGCCTCTTGCGCGAGCTCCGCATAGCTCAGCCGTGCGCCGTCCGGTCCGATCACCGAACCGGCCTCGGTGCTCAGAGTGCCCGGTGCCGCGCCGGTCCGCGCCTCGGCCGCGCGCACAAGGAGATCGCGCGCCATGGCGCCCGCCACCCGCATCTTCTCGTAGCCGCCGATCATCGAGGTTGAGCCGCCGGTCACCTGCATGTTGATGTATTTCCCGGCCTTGCCGAGCTGCGCGCCGACCGCGTGCACCCAGTCCGGCCGCCGCCAGTCGAGCCCCGGCAGCGCATCGGCGATCAGCGCTTCGTTGGCATACGCCGGGGCAGGGGGGCCGTGGATCACCCGCACCTGGTCCCAGTCGAGATCGAGTTCCTCGGCCAGAAGCGCCGCGAGCGTCGTCTGCGTCCCTTGGCCCATCTCGGCACGCGGTGTTACCAGCGTGACGCCCTCGGCATCGATCAGGATGAACGGCCCGAGTGCGGCGAGGTCGTCGCGTCCCTCAAACGGGTTCCGGGCCTCGCGCTGGAGCGCCCAGACACCGAGCGCGAGCCCGCCGCCGAGCGCCGCCGCGCCGACGAGGAAACTCCGCCGGACGATCTTGCCGATGCCTGCCATCGCTCCTCCTCCTCCCGGCCGCGCGGGTCTGCCTAAAGGTCCTGCTCGCCCTTCGGAACCTGAAGCCTTATGCGCCGGATCGCGACCCAGACCGCGGCGACGACCGGCACGGTGACCAGGGCCGTCAGAAGCCCCTTGGAGATGCCGATGGCGCCCGCGACCGGATACAAGAGGTAGCCCACCAGCGACACGGCGTAATAGCTGATCGCCACCACCGACAGCCCCTCCACCGTCTCCTGCAGACGCAGCTGCAGCTGCGCGCGCCGGTCCATGCTTTCCAGAAGCTGCTGGTTCTGAGCCGAGCGTTCGACCTCGACCCGGGTCCGAAGCAGGTCGCCCGCGCGCACCGCCCGCGTGGCCATCGCCTCGAGCCGCCGCTCGGCGCTTTTCACCGTGCGCATGGCCGGATCGTAGCGGCGCATCATGAACTCGCCGAAGGTCTGCCGCCCGTTCCAGCGCGCCTCGCGCAGAACCGAGATCCGCTGGCTGACCAGCGCCTCGTAGGCGCCCGTCGCGCCCAGCCGGAAGGCGGTCTGCGCGGAGAGCGCCTCGAGCTCGGCCGAGACCGACAGGAGCGCCTTCAGCGTCTCCTCGGCAGGGCCCACGCCCTGGGTCATCGCCTCCATCAGGCGGGTCAGCTCGGAGTCGATCTCGGCCATCCGGGACGAGATCTCGCGGACCCGGAAGAAGCCCAGCATCGACATGCTCTTGTAGGTCTCGATCTCGCAGAGCCGCTGCACGATCCGGCCGATCCGCCGCTCGCCGACCTCGGGCGCGGCGAAGAGCACGAAGCGCAGATGCCCCGCCGGGTCGATGCGGAAATCGCCCGCGATCACCGCCTCGTCGTCGATCACAGACGAGACCGCGACGCTTTCCGAGACGAACCAGTCCTCGACCTTCTCCTCGATCTCGTCGACGCTGTCGGGCCGCGGACAGCAGCGGATCAGGGCCGAGGTGATCCGCACGCCCGGGGCCGCCTGCAGCCAGTCCGAGGGAAAGACGTTGAGATCGGCGGGGTCGAAGCGCCGCTCGCCGAGGCCGTTGAGGAACACCGTGTAGGTGACGAACTCGGTATGCTGTTCCCATTTCAGGGTGAACTGCCCGATCCGGCCCGAGTAATGCGTCGCGCCCGGTTGCGGATGCTTGGCGCCGAACCGGTCGAGCAGGTCGGTCAGGTGACGGCGGTCTTCCTCGCGGTCGCGCGCTGCGGCGTCCTCGGCGCGCTTGAGCGCAAGGTAGACGGCGCGGCAGGGCGGCTGGAGCGACGGGAAAGGACGGGCGTGCAGCTCGTTGGCGAGCTTGTAGCGCAGCGGGTGATCCTGAAGGGGCATCTCGGGTCCGGTCTTGTTCGGTCCCACTAGATACGAGCCGGGGCAGGTGAGTAAAGCGTCCGCCGTGCCGCAGCCGGATGCCGGGGATCGCGGCGACCAAGGAGAGGGCGAAGCGCGCCCCGGGAGTCACCCGCCCGCCTGTGCGTCCGCACGCAAGGCACAATACGAAAACGGCCGGTCCCAGGGGACCGGCCGCTTCCTTGCGTCGATATGAGCGCCCGCTCAGTCCATCTTGGACAGGAGCGTGTTCAGGCTCTCTTTCGCGTCGCCGTAGAACATCCGCGTGTTCTCCTTGAAGAAGAGCGGGTTCTCGATGCCGGAATAGCCCGTGCCCTGGCCGCGCTTCGACACGAAGACCTGCTTCGCCTTCCACACTTCCAGAACCGGCATCCCGGCGATGGGCGAGTTCGGATCGTCCTGCGCCGCGGGGTTCACGATGTCGTTCGAGCCGATCACGATCACCACGTCGGTATCGGGGAAATCGTCGTTGATCTCCTCCATCTCGAGCACGATGTCGTAGGGCACCTTGGCCTCGGCCAGAAGCACGTTCATGTGGCCCGGCAGACGGCCCGCGACCGGGTGGATCGCGAAGCGCACCTCCTTGCCGGCCGCGCGCAGCTTCTTGGTCAGCTCGCTGACCGCGTTCTGCGCCTGCGCCACCGCCATGCCGTAACCGGGCACGATGATGATGCTGTCGGCCTCGTCCAGCGCGCTCTGCACGCCGTCCGCGTCGATGGCGACCTGCTCGCCCTCGACCTCGGCGGCCGCACCGCCGGAGCTGCCGCCCCAGCCGCCCAGGATCACCGAGACGAAGGAGCGGTTCATGCCCTTGCACATGATGTAGGACAGGATCGCACCCGAGGAGCCGACAAGCGCGCCGACCACGATCAGGAGATCGTTGCCGAGCGAGAAGCCGATCGCCGCGGCGGCCCAGCCGGAATAGGAGTTCAGCATCGACACCACGACCGGCATGTCGGCGCCGCCGATGCCCATGATCAGGTGGTAGCCGATGAAGAACGCCAGCGCCGCCATGACGAAGAGCGTCCACGAGCCCGAGCCCGAGAGGTAGAGCACCAGCATCAGCACCGAACCGAGCACCGCGGCGAGGTTCAGCATGTGACCGCCCGGAAGCTGCTGCGCGGCGGTGTTCACCTTACCTGCGAGCTTGCCATAGGCGATGATCGAGCCGGTGAAGGTCACCGCGCCGATCCAGATGCCGAGCGACAGTTCGACCATCAGGATGCCGATCTCGACCGGCTCCTTCTTGGCGACGAGCTGCGCGAAGTTGCCGTCCACGCTCTCGCCCGCGGCCTTGGCTGCATCGACGAGGTTGATGGTGAAATCGGCGTTGAAGCCGACGAAGACCGCCGCGAGGCCGACGAGGCTGTGCATCGCCGCGACAAGCTCGGGCATCTGCGTCATCTGCACCCGCTGCGCGAGCTGCCAGCCGATCACGCCGCCAAGCGCGACCAAGACGACCGAGACGACCCAGAGGCCCGATCCCGGACCGATCAGCGTCGCACCGACCGCCAGCGCCATGCCGACGATGCCGTACCAAATTGCGCGTTTGGCGCTTTCCTGCCCGCTCAGACCGCCGAGCGAGAGGATGAAGAGAACCGCTGCGACCACATAGGCCGCGGTGGTGAATCCATAATCCATTGTCCTGCCTCCCGCTTACGATTTCTGGAACATGGCGAGCATGCGCCGGGTGACGAGGAAACCGCCGAAGATGTTGATACCGGCCATGAAGACCGACAGGGCGGCAAGCAGGATCACCAGGAACGAGCTGGAGCCGATCTGCATCAGCGCGCCCAGGATGATGATCGAGGAGATCGCGTTCGTGACCGCCATGAGCGGCGTGTGAAGGCTGTGGCTGACGCCCCAGATCACCTGGAAGCCGACGAAGACCGACAGTACGAAAACGATGAAGTGCTGCATGAAGCTCGCCGGAGCGATCAGGCCGACACCGAGAAGAAGCACCGCACCGATGGTGAGCAGGGTGACCTGCTGCTTGGTCTGCTTCTTGAACGCGGCCATCTCTTCGGCGCGTTTCTCTTCGGGCGTCTTTTCCTTTTCCTTGGGCTTCGGCTTCTGCGCCGCGATCGCCTTGGTCTTCGGCGCGGGCGGCGGGAAGGTCACCTCCTTGCCATGCGCGATGGTCGCGCCGCGGATGACGTCGTCTTCCATGTCATGCACGACCTTGCCGTCCTTCTCGGGCGTCAGGTCGGTCATCATGTGACGGATATTGGTCGAGTAGAGCAGCGAGGACTGCTTGGCCATGCGGCTGGGGAAGTCGGTATAGCCGATGATGATGACGCCGTTCTCGGTGACGATGCGCTCGTCCTTGACGGTCATCTTGCAGTTGCCGCCCTTCTCGGCGGCGAGGTCGACGATCACCGAGCCGGGCTTCATCGCCTGGACCATGTCCTCGGTCCAGAGCTCGGGCGCCTCGCGGTTGGGGATCAGCGCCGTGGTGATGACGATGTCCACATCGGGGGCGAGCTCGCGGAACTTGGCCAGCTGCGCCTCGCGGAACTCGGGGCTCGAGGGCTTGGCGTAGCCGCCGGATTCAGAGCCGTCTTCTTGCTCTTCCTCGAAGTCGAGATAGACGAACTCGGCGCCCATCGACTCGACCTGTTCGGCCACTTCGGGGCGCACGTCGAAGGCGAGCGTGATCGCGCCGAGCGAGGTCGAGGTGCCGATGGCCGCCAGACCCGCGACGCCTGCGCCGACGACCAGGACCTTGGCCGGGGGCACCTTGCCCGCGGCGGTCACCTGGCCGGTGAAGAAGCGGCCGAAATTGTTGCCGGCCTCGATCACGGCGCGATAGCCCGCGATATTGGCCATCGAGCTCAGCGCATCCATCTTCTGGGCGCGCGAGATCCGGGGGACCATGTCCATCGCGATGACGGAGGCGCCCTTTTCGGCGGCCTGCTTCATCAGCTCTTCGTTCTGGCCCGGCCAGAAGAACGAGATCAGCGTCTTGTTCTCGCTCAGACGGCCGATTTCCTCGTCCGTCGGCGGCTGGACCTTGGCGATGATGTCGGACTGGCTCCAGAGCGCGTCGGCGCTCTCGACCACGGTGACGCCTGCCTCTTCATAGGCGGAATCGAGCAGACCGGCCTTTTCACCGGCACCCGCCTCGATCAGGCACTCATGTCCGAGTTTCTGGAGCTGCTTGGCCGAGTCCGGGGTCATCGCGACCCGGGCTTCGCCCTGCATCACCTCCTTTGGCGTTCCAATCTTCACTCTCTCTGTCCCCCTCTAGGTTCAGACTGTTTCGTCGGCGTCCGGCGACCATTGGATTGGCCATCTCAAACGCGGTGCGTGACCGCAAGTCTTTGCGATCATGTATCTAGCTCAGCTCGGGGTCATAGCCACCGTTTCGTGCGTTGCCTATAGGAAACAAAATCCGTCGGGAACTTGTCCAAGAGTCGCAGTTCCTCGGAGCGGATGAAACGCCGCTCGATCACCCACATGAACACCGGCACCAACGCGAGTGCCGGCCAGCACCAGCGTAGCGCCAGCCCCGCGAGGATCATCGCGTCGCCCAGATAGATCGGGTTGCGCGAGAGCGCGAAGATGCCGGTCGTAACCAGCGCCGCGGGTTCCTGGTGCGGGATAATTGTCGTGCGGCGGCGCATCATCTCGAACGCCGCGGCCGCCATCAGCGCCAGCCCGACGAGAACGAGGCCCGCCCCGGCAAGGGCGATCAGCGGGCTGCCTCCGGGCAGTCCGGCCTTGCCGCCCGCCCAGGTCAGCGCGGCGAAGCCCGCAAGCCAGACCGGAGGCAGGTCGATCCAGCGCGGCAGGGTCATGCCCGCCGCGATCCCGGGACCGCAACCGGGATCGACCTCAAGACCAGCATGACAAGACCCTTTCCGCCGACACAGACGCGAACAGCCTAGCTTTGCGCATCCACAGCGCAACCGCCGCGTGGGCGGGACGCCACGTCCAAAGGTCCTATTCCCATTCCATCTCCTCGAAGACCCGGCCCGCGTTGCGCGTCGCCAGCTCCTCGAACGTGTCGAGATGCGCCCAGGCGGACTGGTCGACGTAATAGGCGCCCGCCAGATCGCCGCCCTCTTCGAGATGCGCGGCGATCTTCTCGCGAAGGTCGCGCACGTAATCGGCGGTGTAGCGCTGGACCTGCGCCATGTTGGTCGGATGGCCGTGGCCCGGGATTACGTAGAGTGCGCCCAGATCGGTGAACGGTCCCTCGAAGGTCTCGATCCACCCATCCGTGTCGGTCTCGGAGAAGATCGGCGGCATCCGCTCGTGAAAGGCCATGTCGCCCGCGATCACGATGTCCCACTCTGGAATCCAGACCTGCGTGTCGCCCGCCGAATGGGCAGGCCCGAGATGCAGCACCTCGACGGTGACATCGCCCATCTCGATCACCCCGCGGTCGCTGAAGGACCGCGTCGGCACCACGACCCGCGTGCCCTCTGCGCGGTCCCGATTGTAGCGCTGCATGTCCTGAAGGATGAAATCGCCGTTCTCCTCGATCTCGGCGATGGCGTCTTCGTGGGCGAGGATCTCGACTCCCTGATCCGCCCAGTAGGAATTGCCGAGCATCGCGTGGCCCTGGCCGTTCTCGTTGATCACCAGCTTCACCGGCTGGTCGGTGACCGCCCGGATCTCGTCATGAAGCGCCTCTGCCAGCCGCGCCGAGGCGCCGCCGTTCACCACGATCACCCCGTCACCCGTCACGATGAAGCTCAGGTTGTTGTTGTGACCGGCGTTCTCGTAGGTCGGCGGCGCGGTGGCCCCGATGGCCGAAAAGACATGCGGGATCACCTCGACCGGCTTGTCGTAAAGCTCCGAGGCCGGGTACTTGTTTGCGATATCCTCGGAGGCCTGCGCGCCAGCTCCGATGCCCAATGTGGCCAGTGCAGCCAGTAATGCCCGTGTCATGCCCATCCTCCCGGTTCAATCACCAACACATTCGCGGATGTGAATGTCAATGTAAACCGCGCGGCTTGCCGTCCCGGCGCTGGGCCTTACTCTGCCAGAGGTCAAACCGGGGGAGGACGCCATGACACTCAAGGGACGCCACGCGCTTGTGACGGGCGGCGGCACCGGCATCGGACGGGCCATCGCGCGGGCCTTGGCAGAGCAGGGGGCCGAGGTCACCATAACCGGGCGTCGCGCCTCGGTCCTCGAAGAGGCCGCCTCGGCCGGGCTCTTTCCCTTGCCGATGGATGTCTCGGACGAGGAGAGCGTGGTCGACGGTGTCACCGCCGCGGTGGCCGCCCGCGGTCCGATCCAGATCTGCGTCGCCAATGCCGGGATTGCCGAGGGCCGCGCGATCCACAACACCGATCTGGCCTTCTGGCGGCAAATGATGGGGATCAATCTCGACGGGGCCTTCCTGACCATCCGCGAATGTCTCAAGCACATGCATGGCGCGGGCTGGGGCCGGGTGATCGCGGTCTCCTCCATCGCCGGGGTGCGCGGGCTCAAGGGCGCGCCCGCCTATACCGCGTCGAAACACGCGATGATCGGCCTGATCCGCGGCCTCGCGGCGGATTACTTGGGCAAGCCGATCACCTTCAACGCGCTCTGCCCGGCCTATGTCGACACCGACATCGTGCCGCAGAATGTCGAGAGGATCATGGCGCGCACCGGCATGTCCGAAGAGGATGCGAAAAAGGTCATGGTCGGCGCCAATCCCCATGGCCGCCTGATCGCGCCCGAAGAGGTCGCCGCCGCCGCGCTCTGGCTCTGTTTGGAGCAGTCGGGCAGCGTCAACGGGCAGGCCATCGAGATCGCGGGCGGCGAGATGTAGGCGGCGGCGGATTTCGCTCACCTCTGTCCCGGGTTTCACGCTAGGATCGCGCGACCCCTCAGTCTGGTGATCCCATGCGTCTTCTGTTTCTCGCCGCCACCCATGCCGCCGCGCTCGCCATAGGCTTTGCCGCCGGCATCTACGTCCTGCCGATCCTGACCGCGCCCGCGAGCCCCGAGGCCGCCGAGCTTGCGGGGCAGGCCGAAGGCGCCCGCTACACGGCGGAGTTCTCCCGCGATCTTCCCGGCAGCGATTTCCTGCATTGGGGGGAGGGCAGCGTGGCGCTCTCCCCCGAGCGCATCGTGCATATGGGCCGACTGGCGCCCGGGCCCGACTACAAGCTCTATCTCAGCCCCGGCGACGTCACCGACGAGGCCAGCTTCGAGGCGGTGAAGGACCAAAGCCTGCAGCTGGGCGATGTCGACAGTTTCGAGGGGTTCATCCTGCCGATCGGCCAAGGCGTCGATCTCGACGGGTTCGACAGCGTGGTGATCTGGTGCGAGGCCTTCGGCGAGTTCATCACCTCCGCCCGCTACCGCTGACCGCGCGCGTCCAGAGCGCTCTGCCACGAAAAAGGGCCGCCCGAAGGCGGCCCGAGAGGCACTCTGGGAGGGTGCGTCTTTTATTCCGCGGGCTGGGCGTAGGCCGGGGCCGCGCTGTCGCGGCGCTCGAGCGCCAGACCGGTCAGCTTGCCGCCCACTGCGATGGACAGAAGCGCGAGGATCGCGGCCACCGACAGGGTCGGGACACCGGCAAGGCCCGCGCCGATGGTGCAGCCGCCCGCCAGCACGCCGCCGACGCCCATCAGTGCCGCGCCTGCCGCGTAGCGGCCGGTCTCGCCGGGCGAGGAGAAGCTCTGCCAGCGGAAGGTGCCGAAGAGGAGCGCCGCGACCAGCGCACCGGCCAGCGTGCCGCCCACGAGACCCACGCCGAACCCGGCCGGGATCGAGGTCGAGGCGACGGTGTAGAAGAGCGTATCGGCCCAGGGCGAGGTGAAGGACAGGCTCTCCATCGCGATCGGGTCGAACTCGTCGAGAAGCACGTAGCCCGTGCCGACCCAGCCGAGCGGGACGAGAAGGCCCAGAAGCGCCGCCAGAACCAGCACGCCGGGGCGGTTGCCAGAGCGCAGACCGAACGCGAGAAGCGCCGCGGCGATCAGCGCCGACCACAGGAGCGCGCCGCCCGGAAGCGCCGCGAGCGACACCGCGTCGCCCAGCGGGACCGTGACCGAACCGAGCGTCGTGCGCACCGGGGCGAGGATGCCCTTCAGCGTCGCATGCGCCACCACGGCGAAGATCAGGAGCACGATAATGCCGCGCAGGTTGCCGCCCGCGCCCAGAACCGTCATGCGGGACACGCAGCCGCGGGTCAGCACCATGCCGATGCCGAACATCAGGCCGCCCAGCACGATCGCCAGGACCGGCAGCTCGGACGCCATGAAGCGGTGATCGGCGAAATCGATCAGACCGGCGGCGACCGCGCCTTGCGTGCCGATCAGGGCCAGCGCCAGCGCGGTCAGCCAGACGCCCATCGCCTGGCGCGCGTCGCTGCCGACAAGGCCGCGGCGGAAGCAGAACTTGGTGCGCTCGGCGAGGATGCCGAAGACGACACCAAGGCCGAGGGCGAAGAAGACCGCCGCCTGTTGCGGGGTCAGGGTCTCGAAGCCGAGGGTCTCGAACATGGGATCGGGCTCCATCACAACGGAATTTCGTCCCAGATGAGGGACGAAGATCAATCGATCAACCCATCACCCTATGCGCGCGGTTCCGCGCCCAGGACCGATTTCCCCAATATGTCGCAGGTCGCGGAACATCCGTTCGCCTCGCCCGCGGGCTGCCCGAAATGGGGGCAGGGCGCGATCCGGTCCGCCCGGACCGCGCCTCCTTATTTCGTCTCAGCGCCCCCTGAGCCGCGGATCCAGCGCATCGCGCAGGCCGTCGCCCAGGTAGTTCACGCTCAGCACGGTGAGCGAGATGGCGATTCCCGGCAGCATGACGCGCTCGGGGAAGTCGACCATGCGCGGCACCGCGTCGGCGAGCATCTTGCCCCAGGTCGGGAAGTCCGACGGAAACCCGACCCCCAGGAAGGACAGCGCCGACTCGGTGATGATCGCGGTCGCGAGGCCCAGCGTCGCCGAGACCATGATCGGCGACAGCACGTTCGGCAGAAGGTGCCGCTGGATGATCTTCCACGGCGTCGTGCCGATGGACCGCGCCGCGAGCACGAACTCGCGTTCCTTGAGCGCCAGCACGTCGCCGCGCACGATCCGCGCGGTGGGCATCCACGAAGTGATCCCGATCACCGTCACGATCAGGATGAACATGCCGCCCTCGGGGCCGAAATTGGCCCGGAGCGGCTGGCGGAAGAGCGTCACGGCAACAAGGAGGAGGGGCAGGATCGGCAGCGACAGGAAGAGGTCCGTCATCCGCATCAGGATGCCGTCGAGCTTGCGGAAATAGCCCGCGATCACTCCGATGGCGGTGCCGATGAAGAGCGACAGCACCATCGCCGCCCAGCCGACCGCCATCGAGGCGCGGCCGCCATAGATCATCTGCGCCAGCTGGTCCCGCCCGAGATTGTCGGTCCCGAACGGATGGCCGATCGCGGTCTTGGCACTGCTGTCCCAGAGCGCGGTCCAGATCGGCCGCAGGTCCTTGTTGCGGATATCGAGCTGTTGCGGATCGAGCGTCCAGACCCACGGGCCGAAGAGCACGGCGAGGGTGATGAAGACGAGGAAGGCGCCTCCGAACATCGCGCCCTTGTGCTTGCGGAACTGGTCCCAGACATCGCGCCATTGCGACCGCGGCGGGGCCTCGGGCCCTGCGTCGCGCAGCGCCTCGATGGCTTTCGGAGAGGCGGGGACGGGCTCAGTCATAGCGGATCCTCGGGTCGAGAAGGCCGTAGAGCACATCGGCGATCAGATTGAACATGACGATGAGGAAGGCGAAGATGAAGGTCAGCGTCATCACCATCGGCAGGTCGTTGGCGAAGAGCGCGGTGATCAGAAGCTGGCCGATGCCGTTCACCTTGAAGACGTTCTCTGTGATGATCGCGCCTCCGAAGATCGCGGGTACGCCGAGCGCGATCACGGTGATCACCGGGATCATCGAGTTTCTCAGCACATGGATCATGACGACGACCCATTCGCTCATGCCCTTGGCGCGCGCGGTGCGCACGTAGTCGGCATTCAGGTTGTCGAGCATCGCGGCGCGCATGTAGCGCGAGATCTGCGCGGTGGTCTGCAGCGCGAGCACCATCACCGGCATGATCATCTGCTGAAGCTGTATCTTGAAGCTCGCCCAGTCGTTCACGACGTGGGTGGTGTCGTAGATCGAGGGGAACCAGCCGAGCTGGACCGAGAAGATCACGATCAGGAGCGGGCCGGTGAAGAAGGGCGGGATCGAGAAGCCGATCATGGTCACGAAGGTGCCCGCCTGGTCGAAGACCGAATATTGGCGGTAGGCCGAGTAGATGCCGATGGGCAGCGCGATCAGCACGCCCACCACATAGGCGAGGCCCACGACCCAGAGCGTCTGCGGGATGCGCTGGATGACGATGTCCATCACCGGCGAGCGCGTCTGCCACGAGATCACCCGGAGCTTGCCTTCGGAGAACGAGGTGCCGAACCAGTGATCGATCAGCACCTGCGGCTCGATCCAGAAGACCTGCACCAGCCATTTCCAGTATTGCACCAGCGGCGGCTCACCGAGGCCGAGCGCTTCGCGCATCTGCTGCTTGACCTCCGGCGGTACCGTCAGCGGCACCTGTGCCATCGGGTCGCCGGGCGCGAGTTGCAGGAGCATGAAGACCGCGAAGCTGATGAACAGCAGCACGGGGAACGACAGGACCAGTCGTCGGATCGTGTATGTGAGCATGGCTCTCCCGGCGTGAGGGGCGGCGGCGGGGCAGGATCGCCGCGGCGCGTCTGGCGTCGGAAAGGGTGAGGCGGGTCGCAGCCCGCCTCACCCCGTCAGTCTTGGGCGTCAGAGGCCCGGATCACTCCTTGATCCGGTACCAGTCCGCCGCGTTCCAGAGCTCGCTGTCCCAGGTGTTCAGCGCCACGCCGCCCAGCGTGTTGGAGCGTGCCGAGACCCGGCCACGGTCGACCAGGGGCACGATGGTCATCGTTTCCTTGGTGATCATGTCGTTGAGCTGCTTGGCGATTTCGCCGCGCTTGTCCAGCTCGCCGGTCTGCGCCAGCTCGTCGAGGAGCGCGTCATACTCTTCGCTGCAGAAGCGGTTGATGTTTTCGCCCTGCCACTGGCTGGACGGCTTCGGCTCGTTGCCGCAGCGATACATCGACAGGTAGGCCTGCGGGTCGGTGCCGTCGAAGTTGTTCGCGTACATCTCGACATCCGCGTAGAACTTCTGGAACGTGTCCGGGCTGCCCGGGTCGCCGCCGAAGAACACCGACGCGTCGATGTTGCGCAGTTCGGTCTCGACACCGATCTCCGACCACCACTGCTTGATCAGCGCCTGGAAGTCCTGGCGCACGGCGTTGGTCGAGGTCTGGTAGACGAGGCTCAGCTTCATGCCGTCCTTGTCGCGGATGCCGTCGCCATCGCTGTCGGTCCAGCCGTTCTCTTCGAGAAGCGCCTTCGCGCCTTCGATGTCCTGGGTCAGACAGTCGGTGTTGTCCGAGGCGTAAAGCTCGGGCGCGGGCACGAGGTTGCAGGTGGCGCGACCGGCTTGGCCGTAGCCCACCTCGACCAGAAGCTCGCGGTCGATGGCCATCGACAGCGCGCGGCGCACCGGCTCTTCCGACAGGAAGGGATGCGGATGCGCGACGGTCGAACGCTCGCCCTCGGGCAGGTCCGGCGACGGGTCGGTCAGGTTCATCTCGATCCGCTCGACGAGCGTGCCGAAGGCCGCGATCGGCTCACCCTGGCCAGCGGCCGCCATCTGCTCGAGCACGTCGGGCGCAAGCTGCAGGTTCCAGGCGTAGTCGAACTCGCCGGTCTCGAGAACCGCGCGGCCCGCGGCCATCGCGTCGCCGCCGCCCTTGAAGTTGACCGTCGCGAAGGCCGGCTTGGCCGGATCGCGGTAGTTCGGGTTCGCCTCGAGCGAGATCACGTCGTTGGGACGGAAATCGGTGACGCGGAACGGGCCGGTGCCGATCGGGTTGAAGTTCTCTTCGGTGCAGGACGACGCGTTCGCGCCCTTGCAGTTCTCGAACTGCGCCTTCTGCAGGATCGGCGACTGGCCGCCCATGAAGGGACCGTAGGGGTTGGGCTTCGGGGTTTCGAAGGTGACCTTGACGGTCAGGTCGTCGACCGCCTCGACCGAGGCCACGCCGTCGAACTTGGCGCGCTGGGCGCAGCCGCCCTCGGGGTCCATGCAGTATTCCGAGGTGAACACTACGTCCGCTGCGGTGACCGGGCTGCCGTCGGACCACAGAAGGCCCTCTTTCAGCGTCCAGGTGATCGTCGTCAGGTCCTCGGACACGCCGCCGTTCTCGACTGTCGGGATCTCCACGGCGAGATAGGGGACCAGCGCGCCGGTCGGGTCATAGCGGCCGAGCGGCTCGATCACGAGGCTCGCGGCCTCGATGTCCTTGGTGCCGCCCGAGAGATACGGGTTCATGATCGACGGCGCCTGCCAGTAGATGATGTTCACCTGGCCGTCCGCACCGCGCTCGGCAAAGGCTGCCGGCGCGACCGCGCACGCGGCAACGGCTCCCATAAGGAGGGATTTCAATGTCATCGGATACTCCCTGTTGGCGCGCTTTCGCGCGCACCACTTTTTCGTTGCAAGGCCGCCCGTGATGAACGCGCGCCGTCCGGCTTTTTATGTCGCGACCGGAACGACGCGGGAGCCTCGCGGCTCCTGCCTCATGCGGGCATCGAAAACCGGTTGCGCGCAAATTGCAAGAGTTTGACCATTTGGTCAGAGATTGACCCAGCGGCAGTGTTTGACCCTTGGGCAAACCGCCCGTAGCGTTTGCACCGAACGGCCATCGCCAGAGCGGAGACCACGCCCATGCTCGACCATCCCATCGCCCGGATCGAGAATCTCAGGGTCGAGTTCCAGACCAAGTCCGGCACGGTCGTGGGCGTCGAGGACGTCTCCTTCGACATCGCCGCGGGCGAAACCGTCTGCGTCGTGGGCGAAAGCGGCTCGGGCAAATCGGTCTCCTCGCTGTCGCTGATGCGGCTGATCGAGTTCGGCGGCGGCGATATCGCCAATGGCAAGCTGATCTTCGACCGCAAGGATGGCGGGCCGCTCGACCTGACCACCGCCGACCAGGATCTCATGCGCACGATCCGCGGCAACGAGATCGGCATGATCTTCCAGGAGCCAATGACCGCGCTGAACCCGGTCTTCACCGTTGGCCGCCAGCTGACCGAAGGGCTCAAGGTCCATCGCGGCATGAGCCAGGACGAGGCCGAGGCCCGCGCGCTCGAGCTTCTGCGCGAGGTGCGCATCCCCGAACCCGAGCGCCGTCTCCGCCAATATCCGCATGAGCTCTCGGGCGGCATGCGCCAGCGGGTGGTGATCGCCATGGCGCTGGCCTGCAAGCCGCGCCTCCTGATCGCCGACGAGCCGACGACCGCTCTCGACGTGACCATCCAGGCCGAGATCCTCGCGCTGATCGACCGGCTGAAGCGCGAGACCGGCACCGCGGTGATGTTCATCACCCATGACATGGCCGTGGTCGCGCAGATGGCCGACCGCGTGGTCGTCATGTTTCGCGGCAACAAGGTCGAGGAAGGCCCGGTCGAAGAGATTTTCGAGGCCCCGAAGCACCCCTACACGCAGGCGCTGCTCGCCGCCGTGCCGAAGCTTGGCGAGATGACCGGCTCGGATGCGCCGCGTCCGATGAAGCTCGTGGGCCGCGACGATCAGGCGACCGATCCGATCCCCGGCACCAACGAGACGCTGCTGACGGTCGAGAATCTGGTGACCCGGTTCCCGGTCACCGGCGGCTTCTTCCGCCGCACCGTCGCCAATGTGCATGCGGTCGAGGATGTCTCCTTCACCATCAATCGCGGCCAGACCCTGAGCCTTGTCGGCGAATCAGGCTGCGGGAAATCCACCGCCGGACGCTCGATCCTGCGGCTGGTCGAGCCGCTCTCGGGCAAGATCGACCTCGACGGGATGGACGTGATGTCGCTGTCGCCCGGGGCGCTGCGCCGCGCGCGGCAGGACATGCAGATGATCTTCCAGGACCCCTTCGCGTCGCTCAATCCGCAGATGCAGCTGGCCGACCAGGTCTCCGAGCCGATGCGGAATTTCGGGCTGGCCTCGGGGTCCGAGATGCGCGACCGAGTCGCGAACCTTTTCGACCGGGTCGAGCTGCCGCGCAGCTTCATGCAGCGCTACCCGCACGAGCTGTCGGGCGGCCAGCGTCAGCGGATCGCCATCGCCCGGGCGCTCGCGCTCAACCCCAAGCTCATCATCGCCGACGAGGCCGTCTCGGCGCTCGACGTCTCGGTGCAGGCGCAGGTGGTGAACCTGATGATGGAGCTGCAGGCCGAGCTGGGCCTTTCGTTCCTCTTCATCAGCCACGACATGGCCGTGGTCGAGCGCGTCAGCCACTATGTCGGCGTGATGTATCTGGGCCGCATCGTCGAGCTCGGCCCCCGCCGCGCGGTCTTCGAGGATCCGCAGCATCCCTACACGCAGGCGCTGATGAAGGCGGTCCCGATCGCCGACCCGCGCCAGCGCAAGAGCGAGCGGGACCTGAACTTCAAACCGATTCCCTCGCCGATCCACGAGGCCGGCTACACCCCCGATCCCACCCGCTACAAAGAGGTCTCGCCGGGCCACAAGGTCCTGATCAGCGACAGCGGGTATTGAGGGACGGGACGGCCTGCCGAGTGGTCGGAATGGGCCGCGCACGCCTTGGTTGCGGCGCGCAATCCTGAGGCCCGGCGCCGCGTTGCCCGCCACGCGTCAGCGGTGAAAATCGTACAAAACCGCCCCGAAAACCGCAGACCGCGTCCAAATCACCCGCCCGAAACGGCGCGAACGTACAGGTCTCAGAGCGCGCGCCAGCCGATATCGCGGCGGCAGAAGCCTTCGGGCCAGTTGATCCCGTCGACCAGCGCATAGGCCCGGTCGCGTGCCTCTGCCAGCGTCTCCCCCCGCGCCGTCGCGTTCAGCACCCGTCCGCCCGAGGCCACGACCTGGCCGTCCCTGAGCGCGGTCCCGGCATGGAAACAGACGGTGAAACTGTCCGAGGGCAGGGCATCCAAACCGCCGATCACGCTGCCTTTCCGGTAATCGCCGGGATAGCCCTGCGCGGCCAGCACCACAGTCATCGCGTGATCCTCGGCCCAGGTCACCTGCGCCTCCGCCAGCCGCCCATCGGCACAGGCGTGAATGAGATCAAGGGCTTGCGCGCCCAGCCGCATCATCAGCACCTGGCATTCCGGATCGCCGAAGCGCACGTTGTACTCGACCAGCCGCGGCTGCCCGTCCGCAATCATCAGCCCAACATAGAGCACGCCCTGGTAGGGCATCCCCCGCCGCGCCATCTCGGCCATGGTCGGGCGCACGATCTCGTCGAGCGCCTTCTGCGTCACGCTCTCGGTCATCACCGGCGCGGGCGAATAGGCGCCCATGCCGCCGGTGTTGGGACCGGTGTCGCCGTCGCCCACGCGCTTGTGGTCCTGCGCGGTGCCAATGGGCAGAACCGTCTCGCCATCCACCAGCACGAAGAACGACGCCTCTTCGCCGGTCATCATCTCTTCGATCACCACCTCGGCCCCGGCCGCGCCGAACCCGCCGCCGAACATGTCGCGCAGCGCGTCCTCGGCCTCGGCCACGGTCTGGGCGAGGATCACGCCTTTCCCGGCAGCGAGCCCGTCGGCCTTGACCACGATGGGCGCGCCCTGGGCCCGGACATAATCGAGCGCCGCGTCGAGATCGGTGAAATGGGCGTAGGCCGCGGTCGGCGCGTCGACGGCGGCGCAGATCTCCTTGGTGAAGGCCTTCGACGCTTCCAGCCGCGCGGCCGCGGCCGACGGGCCGAAGACCAGCACGCCCGCATCGCGCAGCACATCCGCGACCCCGGCGGCAAGCGGCGCCTCGGGGCCGATGATGACGAGATCGATGGAGTTCTCGCCCGCGAACTCGGCCACAACCGCGCCGTCCTCGATATCGAGCCGCGCGGTCTCGGCGATCTTCGCGGTTCCGGCATTCCCTGGCGCGACGATCAGGCGGTCGCATTTCGGGTTCTGCACCGCCGCCCAGGCCAGCGCATGTTCGCGCCCGCCGCTGCCCAAGATCAGGATATTCATCGCGCCGCCCCTCTGTCTCTCGGCAGCCGGATACCCCCAAGGCGGGGCGCGGGGCAAGGCGCGGTTTTCCTTCCCGCCGCACGGGGCTATCGTCGGCCCGGGCAAGACAGGCGAGGCAGGGGCATGGACCTGATCGACGAGGGCAGCGAGAGCGGAAACACGCCGGAGTTTACCGTCTCCGAGATCTCGGGTGCGGTGAAACGCGTGATCGAGGGCGAGTTTGGCTTCGTGCGCATCCGCGGCGAGGTGGGCCGGGTGTCCCGTCCGCGCTCGGGCCACGTCTATCTGGACCTCAAGGACGACCGCTCGGTGATCTCGGGGGTGATGTGGAAGGGCGTGGCGTCGCGGCTGCAGACCCAGCCCGAGGAAGGCATGGAGGTCGTCGCGACCGGACGGCTGACGACCTTTCCCGGCCAGTCCAAATACCAGGTGGTGATCGAGGACATGCGGCCCGCCGGGGCCGGTGCGCTCATGGCGATGCTCGAGAAACGCCGCGCCGCGCTCGCCGCCGAGGGGCTGTTTGCAGAAGATCGCAAGCGCCCGCTGCCCTTCCTGCCCGAGATCATCGGCGTCGTGACCTCGCCCTCGGGCGCGGTGATCCGCGACATCCTGCACCGGCTGCGCGACCGCTTTCCGCGCAAGGTGCTGATCTGGCCGGTGGCGGTGCAAGGCGCGGCCTGCGCGCCCGAGGTCGCGCGCGCCATCGACGGCTTCAACCGCTTCACGCCCGGAGGCGCGCTGCCGCGCCCCGACGTGCTGATCGTGGCGCGCGGCGGCGGGTCGGTCGAGGACCTCTGGGGGTTCAACGAAGAGATCGTCGTGCGCGCCGCGGCGGCATCGGAGATCCCGCTGATCTCGGCGGTGGGCCACGAGACCGATACCACGCTGATCGACTTCGCCGCCGACCGGCGCGCGCCGACGCCAACCGCAGCCGCCGAGATCGCGGTGCCGGTGCGGCGCGATCTGCTGGGCTGGACCGGCGAGATGGGCGCGCGTCTCACCCGCGCCGCAACCCAGCGGCTGGAGTTGCGCGACCAGCGGCTGCGCGATCTGTCCCGGGCCTTGCCGCGCCCCGAGACGCTGGTCGATACCGCGCGCCAGAGGCTCGATGTCGCCTCTGACCGGCTGCCGCAAGCGTTGACCGGAATGGTTCGCTTGAAACGGCTTGCCCTGTCGGAAAGTGCGGGCGCGTTGCGTCCCTCGGTTTTGACGCGGGCCATCGGCGAACAGGGGCGGGGGCTGGCGCAGACCGGTGCGCGGTTGGAGCCGGCGCTGGAGCGGCTCTTGCGGGACCGGCGCGAGGCGCTCGGGCGGCGCTCGGACCGGCTGAACCCGGCACCGCTGGCGCG